>JANPAM010000469.1:0-3619 GCA_031429915.1 Sphingomonadales bacterium
TTGCACCCGAATTGCCGTATCTACGGCGGTACGCTCGAGCTATAACCGGTTCACAAGCTCTAGGAGATTCAGCAGTTCGTGAGACGCTAGAAGCCCTACTGGAAGACCCCACAGAATTTGATTTAAATTGCCCTGCCCGTGTAGAACTATATCGCATTTTTCACCGTCTGTGGAAACCTGAGACGCTGTTTGCGCTGGCACCTATGGGTGACATCGGTGATCTTACATCGCGGATGCGCCAATCACTGTTACTGGCGTCGGTCGAAGGGTTCTCCATCAACGACATGTCCAAAATTTTGGACGCGCCGGTCGAAGAGTTGAACAGTGAACTCGATCAAGCCCGCTCGCTCATTGCCGATAATTTGGCATCAGAGGTTTTGGTGATCGAAGACGAGGCAATCATCGCCCTCCATATCCAGTCTATTGTCAAATCACTTGGTCATAACGTGGTTGGCGTAGCACGGACAAGTAGCGAAGCCGTGCAGATGGCACGTGATACTTCGCCCGAACTTGTGTTGGCAGATATTAGTCTCGCCGACGGTTCTAGCGGCATTGATGCGGTGAATGAAATTCTGGCTGAAATGGATGTGCCAGTCATTTTTGTGACTGCGTTTCCCGAACGCTTGTTGACCGGTGAACGGCCTGAGCCGACATATCTGATTACCAAGCCATTCGAGCCGGTTATGTTGACAGCTACGATTGCACAGGCTCTGCTCGTGCACCGTGAGCAAACGCACCAACGCCAAGCAGCGGCGGCTTAACCGATATCGAAAATCTGGTAATGGATCGACTTGAACGATCCGTTATTTGATTGAAGTGCCGAACATGCGGTCAATCCGATGTAGAGGTCCATCGCGGCGCGAAACCGGATGCTGTCACCGGCTTTGCTTCGCGGAGGCAATACCGCCAGTTCGCCGGTATGGGCATCAACCTCGACGTTCATGAAGCAGTTGAAAGCGCATGGGATACTCGCTTCGTCGATTCCAAACGGTGCCAACGAACGGCTTAAATTTTCAAAACATCCGCCGCATGGTTCGTGTTCGCCATAGATTATTCGGAAGGTGTCTTTCGAACACGGCGTCAGCAAAAAATCATGCCTGCCGACATCGTCGGCAACAATCTCAAGCATGATATTACTTCGGTTCGAATAGATCGGGTGCCCGGAAGTCAGATAAATCGTGCTCGCGTAGTCCAGACTTCGTCCGTTCGATATGACCTCGGTCAGATCATGCTTATTATACGCCACAAGGTCGGCAACCTGTTCGCCCTGCGGATCGATAACCAGCAATTCCTGTCCCGCCAAAAGTTCAAATCCAACGCCGCCTTTTGGCTCAATTTTATGCCGCATCCACGTCCCTCATCGCGCCGCGGGCGAATGGGCAGCTCCAACTGTCGTCGGTCGCCCGACCGCTATATTGTCGGGCTTCAGAGATGCTCCCATGTGCCGCCAGCATCGGGTTGATTGAACCCGCCACTTTTTCGTCACGGTCAAGAATGACCTTTCGCATCTTGTCGTAGCGACCGTCAGCGCGCAGTTCTTTGAACTGCCAATGTGGATTTAGTATAATGGCAGATGATCCGAACCGGCGGGCCAACCTGCTCGATCCGGGGTGCAGACCAACCGCGAAAAATGCCTCCCCGGCAAAACTAAGCGCAAATTCAGGGTCGGCAATTTCGGTGCTAAACCCGTCATCCGTTTCAAAGCCGAGCCATTCATCTTTGTCGGACCATGATTGCAGCCTTGACCACAACGCTCGCTCGAAATGGCGCTCGGTCATCGGCGATGAATCCTCGAACAGTATGACGCAACTCCAGAAACCGGTTTTATCGGCCTTGGCGATGCGGACAAATCTCTCGATCTCGCGGTGAATACGCAGATCGTCCCACGTCGAGCGGATATCCGATGCAATGCAAAAATGCAGATGCTGACTGGCCAGCGCCGACTTTGCGCCAACGCACGGGAAATCGTCATCATTTACAAAAGCCATAAACTTTTGTGCAAGCGCATGGTCGCTGTAGTTCATGAAGTGGATCATAATATGCGGGCCGGGTGTCGCCACCCGGCCCCCTTCTACTTAGAGAGCATTGGCACCAGACATGCCATGTTTTAGGTCGCGCATCTGGTCATGACCTTCGCGTACCGACGAATAACAGCCTTGAACGATATCGCGGCTGGCAGCCGACAAGTCAGTATCGTTCATCGCGCCTTCGAATTTTGCCTTGATCACGTCCTCGCCGCGTTCGACTTCAGCGATGATCGCTTCGTCGTCGGTTCCGGTCATTGAATCACGCAGATTCATGAAAAAGCGATGAGCTCCAGCCAAAGCAGAACCATCATCTTCAGGATTACCACCCAAAGCGCGAACTTGGCCTTGCAGCTGGGTCACGACGCCCCGGCGTTCGTCAGCACGTTTGCGGAAAAGTTCACGAAAGGCGGTGTTGTCAGCGCCATCGGCCGCTGCATTGTAACCATCCACGCTATCGATTGTGGTGGTGATTAGGCTGTTCAGTATCTTGATATCATGTTCCATTGGGGACTCCTTTTAAAATGTCCCCGAACAACATCTGCGCTCGTTAATAGTTCCCGATATCGGTGTTAGTCTGGCCCATATATATCGAAATCTATGCCCCCATTGCCAGAAACTTGGCGCGTCGCTGTTGTTGTAGTTCGTCGCGTGACAAATCGCCAAGCTGCGCCAGCTCATCATCCAGCACTTGCGACAGCGTGGCCGTCGCTAGCATATGATCGCGGTGTGCGCCGCCCATCGGCTCGGGCACAATCCGGTCAACTACGCCCAGCGATTTCAGGTCCAATGCAGTCATTTTCATCGCCTGCGCCGCATCAGCCGCCTTATCACCGGTCCGCCATAAAATCGAAGCGCAGCCTTCAGGCGAAATTACTGAATACACCGCATGTTCGAACATCAGTACGCGGTTTGCCGCAGCCAACGCCACTGCGCCGCCCGAACCACCTTCGCCAACGATGCAAGCAATCATCGGCACGCCGAGCGTCAGGCAGCGTTCTGTAGACCGGGCAATTGCTTCCGCCTGCCCGCGCTCCTCAGCCTGGACCCCTGGAAACGCGCCCGAGGTATCGACTAATGTCACCACCGGAAGTCCAAAGCGGTCGGCGAGGTCCATCAATCGAATGGCTTTGCGATAGCCTTCGGGCTTGCCCATGCCGAAATTGTGATGCAGGCGGCTTTGCGTATCATCGCCTTTTTCGTGACCGATCAGCACAATTTTGCGGTCGCCGATCCGAGCTAGCCCACCCAATATTGCTTGGTCGTCGGCAAATGCCCTATCTCCTGCGAGCGGAATAAAATCATCACACATGGCTGCGACGAAA
Organism: Sphingomonadales bacterium; assembly: GCA_031429915.1. GTDB lineage: Bacteria > Pseudomonadota > Alphaproteobacteria > Sphingomonadales > Sphingomonadaceae > Sphingorhabdus_B. Next base: position 3,350 of record JANPAM010000469.1, read on the forward strand.
TGCTTGAAATGTGGTCGTTCCGGATGCCTCGCAACCTGAGTCTTTTGCCAAGCCGTCAGCCTGGCATATGTGTCTTTAAGTTGCTTGTCCGCCTTGTAGCGTAGTTTGGTGATCTCGGCGCTGACATCGACTTCGCTTTCATCCGCCGCCTCTTGCAGTTCAAGTATTCGGGCTTCAAGCGCTGCTACGGGCTTTTCGAAATCGAGATATACGGTCATGGGAGCGGGTTAGAGCCTCGCGCCATCACCGTCAACGCGCCAAGTTCATCTT
>JANPAM010000470.1:0-1629 GCA_031429915.1 Sphingomonadales bacterium
CAGATGGCGCGACCCTTCCGCAAGCCATTGGTCGTGATGACGCCGAAGTCGCTTTTAAGGCACAAGATGGCGGTGTCGAAAGCAGCCGATTTCCTCGGCCAGAGCCACTTCATGCGGATATTGTCAGACCCCGGCGCGCCAGCCGATGCTGACGTGAAGCGGCTGGTTTTGTGTTCGGGCAAGGTTGCCTATGACCTGATAGAAGCACGCAACGCGGCTGGCGACACCGACACAGCGATTGTTCGTTTGGAGCAGCTCTATCCCTTCCCCGGCGAGCCGTTGGTGGCCCGCCTGAAACGAATGACTAACCTTGAAGAGGTGGTCTGGGCTCAGGAAGAACCGAAAAATGCAGGCGGATGGTCGTTTGTCGATCCGTTTATCGAGGAATGTCTTTTGGCTTCCAAAGGCCGTCCTAATCGCGCGCGTTACGCGGGACGCAAAGCTGCTGCTGCAACCGCGACGGGACTCGCCAAACGCCACCAAGCCGAACAGGCAGCGTTAATCGCCGACGCACTTGGCCACAAAATGCGCGACGAGCTCCGCCGCCAGCGTACCGGCGGCACCAAACCCATAACGCCGCCGTCCTCGTAAGGAAGAAGACATGAGCACCGAAGTCAAAGTCCCCGTACTGGGCGAATCGATCACCGAAGCGACACTGGGTCAATGGCTGAAGAAGCCGGGCGAAGCGGTTGCCGTTGATGAACCCATAGCCAGCCTTGAGACCGACAAGGTTGCAATTGAGGTTCCCTCGCCGGTTGCTGGTGTAATGGGTGCTTACGTTGTCGAAGAAGGTGCTACAGTGAATGTCGGCGCTGTGATTGCCAGCATCGAAGCCGGTTCAGGCGCGCCCACAGCGGCACCAGCCGTAGCAGCAGCCGCGCCTCAGCCCGTTGCAACTGCGCCAGCCCCTGCCCCCGTTTCCGCACCTGCTGAAAATGCCGACCTGCCGCTATCGCCATCGGTTCGCCGTCTGGTGCTTGAACTCGGTATCGACCCATCGAAGATTAAAGGCACCGGCAAGGATGGTCGACTGACCAAGGAAGATGTCGTGGCCGCTGCGAAGGGTGCGCCTGCCGCTGTTGCTCCAGCCGCCGCATCGGTTGCTGCCCCCGCCGCCCCCGGTCGTCAGGAAGAGCGGGTCCGCATGACTCGACTTCGCCAGACGGTTGCGAAGCGGCTTAAGTCGGCGCAGGAAACCGCCGCGCTGCTAACCACGTTCAACGATTGCGACATGAGCGAAGTCATCGCTGCGCGCGAGAAATACAAGGAACTGTTCGAGAAGAAGCATGGCGTGAAACTCGGCTTCATGAGCTTCTTCACCAAGGCGGTGGCGCTGGCTGTTCACGACATTCCATCGGTTAATGCTCAGATCGACGGCGACGAAATCGTCTATCATAACTATCTCGACGTCTCGGTCGCGGTCAGCGCGCCAAACGGTCTCGTCGTGACGGTCGTCCGTAATGCCGACAAATTGTCCTTCGCCGACATTGAAAAAACCATCGGCGATTTCGGCGCGCGCGCAAAGGCTGGGACGCTGACGATGGAAGACATGGCGGGCGGTACCTTTACCATTTCGAACGGCGGTGTGTTTGGTGGTCTGATGTCCACCCCGATCATTAACCCGCCGCA
>JANPAM010000471.1:0-3908 GCA_031429915.1 Sphingomonadales bacterium
TCCAAAGTTGGGATCCGGAAACCCGATCCACGCATTTATCAGATGATGTGCGATGTTCTTGGCGTTCAGCCGCCTGAATGCGTCTATCTCGACGACCTTGGCATCAACTGCAAACCGGCGGCGGTTTTGGGCATGGCTGCAATCAAGGTTACAAGCGGCGAGCAGGCATTGGCCGATCTGGGCGCGCTATTGGCGTTGACCTTTGCGCCTGTTGGCGGCTAGGCCGAAAACGTTCCGTTTCTCCCAGTTACATGGAGCCCTTCATGGCGAAAAAGCTTTATCCTGACGCTGCATCTGCGCTTGAAGGTCTTCTTAAAGACGACATCTTGATCGCCAGCGGCGGTTTCGGCCTGTGCGGGTTGCCCGAGCGCCTGCTGGATGCGGTTCGCGACAGCGGTGTTACCGGTCTGACATTTGTATCGAATAACGCCGGGATCGATAACGAGGGTATCGGCAAGTTGCTCCGTACTAAGCAGGTCAAGAAAATGATCGCCTCCTATGTCGGCGAGAACAAGGAGTTCGAGCGGCAGTATCTGGCAGGTGAGCTCGAAGTCGAATTCTGCCCGCAAGGCACGCTCGCCGAACGGATGCGCGCTGGCGGTGCCGGCATCCCGGGTTTCTACACCAAGACTGGCGTTGGCACTCTGGTCGCAGAGGGTAAGGAAGTGAAAGAATTTGGCGGCGAGGAATATATTCTGGAACGCGGTATTTATGCTGACCTGTCGATTATCAAGGCATGGAAGGCTGACGAAAGCGGCAACGTGATCTTCCGCAAAACCGCTCGCAACTTCAACCAGCCAGCCGCGACCTGCGGCAAGGTTTGTGTGGTTGAGGTCGAGGAAATCGTACCGGTGGGCAGCTTCGACCCCGACAGCATCCACCTGCCCGGTGTGTATGTCCAGCGGATGATTGTTGGCGCGCCTTATGACAAAAAGATCGAGTTCCGCACCGTCCGCGAGCGGGAAGCAGCGTGACGCGCAGCTACAATAAATGGCTTGTTATCGGCGGCGTGCTCAGCCTCGTGGCATCGCTGCTCCACATCGCCTGCATCTTCGGCGGCGGCGACTGGTACCGCTTCTTTGGTGCTGGTGAGGAGATGGCGCAAGCCGACGAAGCGGGGCACTGGATGCCGGCCATCATGTCGACCGGCATAGCAATATTGCTTGCGGTTTGGGCCGCATATGCGTTTTCGGGCGCTAGTATGATCCGGCGTTTGCCACTGATCCGCACCGCATTGGTGATAATCAGCGCAATATATCTGCTGCGCGGATTGTTCATCATTCCGATAATGATCGAACCGGCATTGCGCACACCATTCAATATCTGGTCGTCGCTGATCGTACTTGGCTATGGCATTGTTTACTTGCTCGGCACACGGCAAGCGTGGAGCCAGCTTTCGGCAAATCAATCCGCGCAGAAGGAGCGCGCGATATGAGCGGCAAACCGGTTCCCATCGACCTCGTTCCTTATGCCGACTTACTTGGCGATAGCCGCGAATTCCTTCGCGTCTGGGCTAAGGAAGATGGCCCCGTCACCTGTTTCATTAACCCGGTGCCAATTGGAGCCGATCCGTTCGCGTTTGGCATGGCGCTCGTCGATTGCGTCCGCCACGGCGCCAAAACTTATGCTCAGGCAACGGGTATTTCGGAAATGGAAGCGCTGACACGCATCTGGCAGGGTGTTGATGCTGAACGCACCAACCCGACCGACGTTGCCACTCAATATCCCGGTAAGGATGGACTGATATGACAACGCATGATGGCAACGCCAACGGCTGGACCCGCGACGATATGGCAGCGCGCGCTGCGAAGGAACTGCGCGACGGTTATTATGTAAATTTGGGCATTGGCATTCCGACTCTGGTTGCCAACCATGTGCCAGCGCACATGGAGGTGACTTTGCAGTCGGAAAACGGAATGTTGGGGATAGGGCCATTCCCTTATGCGGGCGACGAGGACCCCGACCTGATCAACGCGGGCAAGCAGACGATTAGCGAACTGCCGCAAACCGCCTATTTCGACAGCGCCGCAAGCTTCGCGATGATCCGCGGCGGGCATATCGACCTGACGGTATTGGGCGCGATGGAAGTTGCGGAAAATGGCGACATTGCTAACTGGATGATCCCCGGCAGGATGATCAAAGGCATGGGCGGCGCGATGGATCTGGTTGCTGGCGTGAAGAAAATCATCGTCGTGATGGAGCATAACGCCAAGGATGGCAGCCCGAAGTTCATTCCTGCGTGCACATTGCCGCTAACGGGTAAAAACGCGGTCGATATGATCATCACTGATCTCGCAGTGTTCCATCGGCCGGATCATTCGTCGCCGTTCAAGCTGATCGAGATTGCGCCGTGTGTCACGGTTGAGGAAATAGCAGCGAAGACAACAGCAAGTTACGAAGTGGCGGTCTAACCGTACCGATGCAGCGGACTGTTAAAGCGCTAATCGCGATCACCGCGTTGGGATTAGTCTCCTGGCTTGGAATCCACATCGGAAAAGTTGACCCGCAATCGACGATTACTCGCTCAGTCGCTCGCGTATTCGGCGACGATCTGCCGGATTCGGCCGGTGAGTGGCGAGGCCAAGTCGATTACGCCGAACTCGACCGGCAGCTGATGCTGTTGTCATCTCGCCCTGAAATGGCGGGTCTTGCAGTGGCAGTAGTTGAGGGCGGCACGGTGCGGTTTGTTCGGACTTATGGAGTTACGGATAAATCGACGCAAACGCCGGTTACTCCTGATACCGTGTTCCGTTGGGCTTCGGTTTCCAAGACAGCTGCGGGAACGCTTGCCGCGACACTGGCAAGCGAACGAGTTGTCGATCTGAAACGCCCCATTTCAAGCTGGCAAACGTCGCTTCGTTTGCCGGGCGGTGCTGAACGCCAGGTGACGCTGGCGCAGCTGCTTGCGCACCAGACGGGCCTGACGAAGAACGCATATGACGAGAAGCTGGAAGACGGCGAGGATCCGCGCACTGTTCGTGCCGAACTTCAAGCAGCACCTTTGCAGTGTATTCCCGGCACTTGCCATACTTACCAGAATGTCGCTTTCGACGCCGCCACCGAAATTTTGCATCAGGCTGCCGGTCGGCGCTTTACCGATTTGGTCAGCGAACGCTTTTTCTTGCCGCTTGGCATGACTAGCGCAGCGTTCGGCATGTCAGGGCTGACCGGCGCGAAAGATTGGGCGCGTCCGCATAATGGTTCGCAGGTACGACCTTTGCGCGAGTTTTACTGGCGGGTGCCAGCGGCAGCAGGGGTTAGCAGCAATATCGTCGATTTTGCTCGCTGGATGCAGGCGACGATGGGTGAACGCCCCGATGTGCTGCCGATTGCGGTCTTGCAAATTGCCCAGAAGCCGCGAGTCAAAACCCAGCGTCTGTATAGCGGCGACCTTAGGCAGGCCAACAGCGATGCCGGATATGGCCTCGGCTGGCGCAGCTTCCTTTATGGCAGGCACCGGCTGGTGGGGCACTCGGGTGCGGTCGATGGCTTTCGCACCACGATGATTTTCGAACCAGTTACTCGCAACGGTGTAGTCGTTATGTGGAACAGCAACTGGGGAAGGCCTTTCCGCGTTCCGTTCGCGGTGTTCGACAGCTATGATAAGCGACTGGATTCGCGTTGGCTCGACATTGGCGATCTCCCGGAAGCAACAACGAGGTGACCTAAATGCCTTACACCCTGATCACCGCAAACCGCAATTATTCGAGCTGGAGCCTTCGGCCCTGGCTGTTGATGACGATGCTTGGCATCCCGTTCGAGGACCGGCTTGAACCGTTTACCAAGCCAGCCAATTATGACGATTTCCGAGCCTTTTCGCCTACCGGGCAGGTGCCGGTACTCATCGACGGCGAGCGAACGATCTGGGACTCGCTCGGTATCGCACTTTACTTGGCCGACCGGCATCA
>JANPAM010000472.1:0-2285 GCA_031429915.1 Sphingomonadales bacterium
ATTCCCGCCACCCCGACCCACGTTCTAGACCGCAGCCATGATGGCGCGAATCATATAACCGATATGGTTATATGTAGGACAGCGCTATTTTCGGACTACCTCTAACTAACTGTATTTATACAAATAGAACTTAGTTTTAACCGAAATATCGGGATATTATATTTCGCGCGAAGATCGCGAAGGAGCGAAGAAGGCGCGAAGAAGAAACAAGCCCGTAGGGCCATCTCACACTTAAATGCGCTTAAATTTAATTGTACAATTTTTGACAGGCGCTGCGCGCGGGATTGCGTAATCCCTTCGCGCCCTTCTTCGCTCCTTCGCGATCTTCGCGCGAAATTCTTAAATCGCTACTTCCGGAAATCGATCCAACATCCCCAACAAAATGCGGCCCGAACCATTGCTGGTCCGGGCCTGAGGTGGATGTTCGCGGGAGGAACATTGGGAGGAGGCGGGGCGTGAAGAGGAGGGAGAGAACGCCCCGCCGCCAAGCTGAATTCAATAATTGTAAGCACGTTCTCCGTGTGAGGAGAGGTCGAGGCCTTCGCGCTCTGCATCTTCGCTCGGACGAAGACCAAGTGTCTTGTCGATGATGAAAAATAGGATTGCAGAACCAATACCCGACCAGAGCAAGGTTACGCCGACTGCCCAAAGCTGGGTCATCACCTGACCGCTCATTGAATATTCGCCAGACTTGGCAACAACACCGGTGTAATCGAGCCAGCCTTGACCACCCAAAGCCGGGTCAGCCACGACGCCAGTGGCGATTGCGCCGACGATACCGCCGATGCAGTGGATACCGAACACGTCGAGCGTATCGTCATATTTGAACTTGTTCTTGATCGTCGAGACGAACATGAAGCAGATCGGTGATACGACGAAACCGAGGATGATCGCAGTACCCGGATGGGCAAAGCCCGATGCCGGAGTGATCGCAACAAGCCCTGCAACCGCACCCGATACACCACCCAGAAGCGATGGACGACCGTGCTTGATCTGCTCGACAATCGCCCAGCTAACCGCCGCGGCAGCCGTTGCGACAAAGGTGTTGATGAACGCGACCGCAGTGATGCCATTGGCTTCGAGGTTGGATCCGGCGTTGAAACCGAACCAGCCCACCCAGAGAAGCGAAGCGCCGATCATCGTCATCGTCAGGCTGTGCGGAGGCGTTGCTTCCTTGCCGTATCCGATACGCTTGCCGATCATCAGGCAGCCGACAAGGCCAGCAATACCAGCGTTGATGTGAACGACTGTACCGCCTGCAAAATCAAGCGCGCCCCAGCCCCATAGCAAGCCCATATCGTCGGGTGCCGCATTCAGGAAGTCAGGGCCAGCCCAATACCATACCATATGCGAAATCGTAAAATACACGACAGTGAGCCACAACACGGTGAACACCATCAACGACGAGAATTTCACGCGTTCTGCAAATGCACCCACGATCAGCGCCGGGGTAATGCAGGCAAAGGTCATCTGGAATATGATGAACACATATTCGGGCAGATACACGCCGTTGGAGAAGGTCGCTGCTAGTGTGCTCGCGTCAACGCCCATCAGGAATATTTTGTCGAAGCTGCCGACATAAGGGCTGCCGCTGGTGAACGCCATCGAATAGCCCCAGCCGACCCAGACGAGGGCGGCGATGCTGACGATCATGAAGACCTGCATCAATACGCTGAGCATGTTCTTTGTGCGAACGAGACCGCCGTAGAACAAGGCGAGTGCTGGCACTGACATCATCAACACCAGCACCGACGATGTAAGCATCCACGCGACGTCGCCCTTGTTCACCATTTCGGCGGTTGGCACGAATGCGGCGGCAGCGGCGGGTGCCGCCTCGGCCACTGCAGTTGTTGCAGCGGCAGCGCCTTCGGCGGCCTTTTCGGCAACCTCCTGCGCGAAAGCGGGGAGGCTTGCGAAAATCGCCGCCCCCGTCGCGCCGATAAATTTGAGTGTTTTGGACATTTTTGTGGTTCCCCTAGCTTGAATATCCTGCGTCAAAGCGCGGTTTCGTTGGTATCGCCGGTACGGATGCGTAATGCCCCGGCGAGGTCGAACTGAAAAATCTTGCCATCACCAATTGCGCCGGTTTGGGCGGCATATTGGATGGCCTCGATGATCGCTGGTGCCTGATCGGACGGGCAAGCGACCTCGATCTTGACCTTTGGCACCATGTTGGTTTCATATTCCGCGCCACGGTAGATTTCGGTCTGGCCCTTCTGTCGGCCAAAGCCTTTGACCTCGGTCACGGTCATCCCCGACACGCCCAGAGCAGTCAGAGCTTCACG
>JANPAM010000473.1:0-1623 GCA_031429915.1 Sphingomonadales bacterium
ATAGCTTCGTCGCCGCCATCGTTAATAAGGCGGCGGATGGTTTCATCGACGCGAACCGCCTCGAACACACCGATCCGCCCCTGATATCCGGTGTTTTTGCACGCCGAGCAGCCGACTGCCTGATAGACAACGGTGCCACGATCAAATCCGAGCAGAGATGCGACGCTGCCATCGGCCTGTACCGGCTCGCGACATTCGGGGCAAAGCCGCCGCACCAGACGCTGCGCAATTACCGCGCGCAAAGTAGAGGCCAGAAGGAAAGGCTCGACCTTCATATCGCGCATTCGAGTGATCGCGCCGAGAGCGTCGTTCGTATGAACAGTAGTCAGCACCAGATGCCCGGTAAGCGCCGCCTGCACCGCAATATCGGCAGTTTCGCGGTCGCGGATTTCGCCGACCATGACGACGTCGGGGTCTTGCCGCAATATGGCGCGAAGCCCGGCGGCAAAAGTCATCCCGACCTTTGCATTGACCTGGGTTTGGCCGATGCCCTCGACTGCATATTCAACCGGGTCTTCGACGGTCAGTATGTTGCGGGTGCCATCGTTGAGGCGCTTCAATCCGGCATATAGCGTGGTGGTCTTTCCCGAACCGGTAGGGCCGGTGACGAGGATGATGCCGTTTGGTTCGGCCAGCGCGTCGCCCAATATCTTAAGTGCATCGTCGGACATGCCGAGCAGATCGAGCGAGATACCTGCGTTTTCCTTGTCGAGGATACGCATTACGACTCGCTCGCCAGCGCGCGCTGGCAATGTCGATACGCGGACATCGACCAGCTTGCCGCCAAGCGTGATGCCGATGCGGCCATCCTGCGGGATCCGGCGTTCGGCGATGTCTAAGCGGGCCATGACCTTGATCCGGCTGACGACGACTGGAACTACATTGGCCGGAAGCCGAAGCCGTTCCTGCAATACGCCGTCGGTTCGCATCCGAACGACAAGTCCGGTTTCATAAGGCTCGATGTGGATATCGGAGACGCCCTGTCGCACCGCTTCGGCAATGATACCGTTGATCAGCCGGATCACCGGAGCATCATCTGCGCTATCGAGCAAGTCGTCAGCAGAGGGCAGCATGTCCGACAACAAATCGCTGTCGCTGGTGCCAATCGACCCAGCCATCGCCGCTGCCGATCCGTCCATCGCATAATGGTCGGACAGATAGCGGTCGAACGTCGCATTATCCGCCATTTCGACATCGAATGGCATCGCGAGATAGCGCCGCACCTCGAGCAGCATCAGCGGGTCGGCGCCTTCGCGCAGTGCCACAACCATCCGGTTGTCATTTTCGTGGCGGAGCACCACTCCGTGCGTTTTGGCAAAGCTGTAGGGCAGATCGAGCAATGGCGGGGTGGGCACAACAACGACCGTTTCAACGACCTCGGCCGGCGGTGCTTCTGATAGTTCAGCTTCGCCGCGCCGGATGATCATTGTCCGCCCCCGTTGGTTGTCGAGATGTTGCTCGGTGGAACTTCGACCGGTTGCAGCGGGCCGCCGGTTGCCGGGCGTTGCAACTGATCGGTCGCGCCAAGCACAACATCGTCCGGGCCAACGTCGGGCGAAGCGGGCGGCACCGCGCCCATATAATCGCGCAGCAGCTCGTCGATGCTCGGCTCCATATCGGGAT
>JANPAM010000474.1:0-2331 GCA_031429915.1 Sphingomonadales bacterium
AACTACCGCTATGATTTTGACCTTACTCCGGCTTTTCGAAACCCGGCTAGCCGATTCCGAAATCGATCAGGGTCGGCGAGCGATTACCTCTAGCACTATGGGTGTGACCATTCGACCCGCGGGCATCGCTTTGACCGATTCAAAAGCAGCGATTGCTGCCTCCGCGTCGTCCGAGCTTAATTCGCCAAGCTCGATCAAGCGATTGGCATTAGTCCGCAGAAATGCCTCTGGCCAAGCCCAGGTGAAATCGGTTGGGGTAACGATATCGACAATTGGCGCGCAATGAACGATCTCGAACCCGCTCTGGTGGAGCATTGCGGGCAAGCGAAGGCCGATATCGGGGTCGCCGCCAGCCGAGCGCCAGCTTGACATTACGGCATCTACAAAGTTGTTGAATTCAGGCCTTGGTGGCGCCAGCTCCCATGTCGAATAGTTCAGATACTCATGGAAAATTGCGACGCCACCGGGGCGAATTGCCTCGAACAAGCCTTCAACGAGCGCCTCCGGTTTCGAAACAAACGAAAGCAACCACCGACACCACGACGCGTCGGCATCGGATTTGGGGAATGGGTCAAGATCAATGTCAATCTCCACGCTGTCGATATTTACGATACCCTGATCGCCTGCCGCGCCTGCAAGATGCGACAAAAACCGTTCCGACCGTTCATAGGCTTTGACCTGCCCAGCCGGACCTACAATCGCCGCAAGATCGAGTGAAGCGAACCCCGGACCGCATCCGACGTCGACAACCGTCTGGCCCAACCCAATCCCGGCGCGCCTCCAGCAATCGAGCATCCGCTCTCGCCAGACTCGGTGCTGCAAATGCAAGCGGTCGATCTTGTCTTCATTCGTACCCAGGATATATTCAGTTTCAGCCATGCTTGCCCCCTTTGATTTTGTGGTAGTGCTTTTGAGCGAGCATGCACCCTGAACCTTGCGGTCAAATGCGACCGGCAGATTGTCGCGTTCGGTATTCGCTTGGTGTCATATTCTCGGCCTCGCGAAAGGCGCGGTTGAAAGGTCCGAGCGAACCAAAACCCGCATCGAGCGCGATGGTGATGATTGGCACATCCTTTTGAGTGGGGTCGGTAAGTGCCGCCTTTACTTCGTAAAGGCGGTAGCCGTTAAGAAACGCGGCAAAGTTGCGGTGGCCGAGTTGGCCGTTGATTACGCGGCGTAGGCGGTATTCCTGCTCGCCCAGTTTCGCCGAAAGCGCAGCAATCGACAGCCCTTCGTCACGCCACGCCATCTCGCGTTCCATATAGTTGCGTAACTTTTCGGCGAGCGGATCATCGGCCATAATTTTGTTGGCTGGGGTCCGACCGGCGCTAACGGCCCCGAACAAATCGGCTTGGCGCATACCGAACATAGCCGCGCAGAATAATAGCGTGACGAAGACGATGCTGCTGCCGACGATATGAATAATCCAGTGCGGCGCAGCGGCATTGAACACAGCGATTTCGGTAAAGGCGATAATGATGACATAGCCGCCAACCGCTGCAACTATCCGTGGTCGCAATCTGCGCCGTCCTTCGACGAGGTCCCCGCCGCGCCCGCGCCATGCCTCCCACAGGCCGGCGCCAGCAAAAGCGAGCATGCCGAGGCGGAATATGACGCCGGTTAATTGATTGACCAGACCGCCCTGAATAAAGCTGAGTTGCATCACCAGCATGTTTGCAGCCGACAGCAGCACAAGCGAAACGCCAACCCACCCGACCCGCTTGTCGTCATTGAACCATGCTTTTGAAAACAGCCAGAACAGACCCGGTGTAGTGCCCGCACCGATTGCCAGCAGCAGGCCCACGGGACTGAACCGCCATCCCCATCCCGTCGTTACCAGTAGGTAACAAGCGATAGCGGTATTCATCATCACAGCAATTCGCGCCGCCAGGATATTACGGTGGTCGCGCAGCAACAGCCAGCTCCAAAGCGCAAGCAACGCCAGCGAACCACCGCGTGCCATCAGGTCGATCTGTTCAAAAACCGTCATTGCGTGTTGCTGTCATAATACAGGCAATGCGACAAGCCGATTTTGAAATCGATCAGTGATCAACGCCGGTTTACGCAATATTTCGAATTGGTTGCTATTGGCTTCTCTTGTTTAGTGGAGTGCGGTGTGCCCGATATTATCAGTTTGAAAATGCTTGGTGTGGCTGGGGTGCTGTCATATGCGGCGGCGCGGCTTGCTACGAAGGCAGGTATTGTCGGCTACCGACGGTTTGCTCTGGTTTCGGTGCCGTTGGCGGAAATGCCGACGATGCCGCGCGGATTTTCTGTTCGTGAAATGACACTTGAAGCATTGTCGGCGCTGCATATAGATGTGTCGCTGGA
>JANPAM010000475.1:0-1598 GCA_031429915.1 Sphingomonadales bacterium
TCCGATGCCGAATTTCATATGCTTCGCCATAGCTTTAACCCCACCAACCACCTCTATAGTGTAAGCGACACCGACAGTGCAACCATCCTGACTTGACGCAACGCGGATTTCCGCCCTAGTCGGCTATATGGTTGAGCTAACCCGTATCGAACGTCCCTGCATATCCGTAACCCGCCGCCTGTTGCCTGCCGTCGAGGCGCGTATGGCGCAACTTTTCGATGCGAGGTTTAACGCCGATGACCTGCCGATGGACCGCAGCAGGCTGATCGAAGCGATGGCCAATTGCGATGTACTGGTGCCGACGGTAACGGATAATATCGACGCTGACCTGATTGCAGCCGCCCCGCCCCGCCTCAAACTGATTGCCAGTTACGGTGCCGGGGTGAACCATATCGATCTTGCCGCGGCCAAGGCGAAGGGCATCATGGTAACGAACACCCCCGGTGTATTTACCGATGATACCGCCGACCTGACAATGGCAATGATCCTCAATGTCCCGCGCCGTTTGGGTGAAGGTCACCGGTTGATGCGCAGCGGCGAATGGAGCGGCTGGACGCCCACTGGGATGCTTGGCCACAGGATCGGCGGCAAGACGTTGGGCATTATCGGATTTGGCCGGATCGGCGAAGCAGTCGCCGCACGCGCCAAGGCTTTCGGCCTGAACGTCGTCTATAACAAGCGCAGCCGACTGCCTGCGAGCGTGGAGGCCGAATTGGGAGTCGTTTTCGAACCCGATCTCGACCGGCTGGTTTCGCGAGCGGATATTATCTCGCTTCACTGTCCACTCACCGCCGAAACCGAGAAATTGATCAATGCTGAGCGGATCGCAATGATGAAACCGGACGCATATATCATCAACAGTTCGCGCGGCGAGTTGATCGACGAGGACGCATTGATCGAAGCTTTGAAAGCCGGCCGGATCGGTGGCGCTGGTCTCGACGTCTATACGCACGAACCTGCAATCGACCCTCGGTGGTTTGAAATTCCCAACGTCGTGCTCTTGCCGCATTTGGGAAGCGCGACGTTCGAGGGGCGCGAAGCTTCGGGCGAACGGGTCATCACCAACATCCGGGTCTGGGCAGACGGACATCGCCCACCCGACCAAGTGCTTGAAGGCTGGAGTTAGGTCGCTTAGGGAAGTTGCCAAGCAAAGGGTGGGGACGAACATGATCAATAAATTGATGAAATCGGCGTTTGTTCTTGGGGCATTCGCAGGAACCCCGGCGTGGGCGCAGGATTTGGTCGCGGCCGTCGAGCCCGACAGCGGCGATACCGCCTGGATACTTACCTCATCCGCTCTGGTGCTGATGATGACCATTCCGGGCCTTGCCTTGTTTTACGGCGGGCTGGTGCGGGCCAAGAATTTCCTGTCGGTGCTGGTGCAATGCGGCGCGATTGCCGCGATTACCTCTGTGTTGTGGATCGCCATCGGCTACAGCCTCGCTTTCTCCACCGACGGCGGCGAATTTCTGGGTTCAGCGCAAAATTTCATGTTCAACAACATGCTCGCGGTGCGCGAGGGTCAATCGATTGGCGAACTGGTTTTCGGCCTGTTCCAGATGACATTTGCGGTCATCACTCCTGCATTGATCGTCGGC
>JANPAM010000476.1:0-5600 GCA_031429915.1 Sphingomonadales bacterium
ATCGAATAGAACAAGGCCAAGCCCGTAAAGCCGCCAGTGCTATAGCTGACCACAGCGTTCATATCGCCCAGCGTTTGCGAAGGCATCGGAAACTGGCCACGGCACGAACGTCATTCAAGGTCTGGCGATCAGCCTTGAATCAACCGCGTTGCCAACGCTGGTTATCTGTGTCGGCATCATCGTGTCGTTCCAGCTTGCTGGTATCATCGGCATCGCGTTTGCCGCAACTTCGATGCTGGCTCTTGCCGGCATGGTCGTGGCGCTCGATGCTTACGGTCCAGTAACCGATAACGCTGGCGGTATCGCCGAAATGGCTGAAATGGACAAATCGGTTCGTGAAAAAACCGATGCGCTCGACGCCGTGGGTAACACCACAAAGGCTGTGACGAAGGGCTATGCAATCGGTTCGGCGGCTTTGGCGGCACTCGTGCTGTTCGGTGCTTATACGGCTGACTTGGCGTTCTATTCCGACAAGCTCGGCCTGACCGAGGGCGTCGATTTCACGCTGATGAACCCTTATGTCATTGTCGGTCTCTTGTTGGGTGCGCTTTTGCCTTACCTCTTCGGAGCAATGGGCATGACCGCAGTCGGCAAGGCAGCCGGTGAAGTGGTGAAGGACGTCCGCGACCAGTTCGCGAGCAACCCCGGCATCATGGACGGCACGTCGAAGCCCGATTACGCGCGCACCGTTGACTTGGTCACCAAGGCAGCGATCCGCGAGATGATCTTGCCTTCGTTACTGCCAGTTTTGGCACCAATCGCTGTATACTTCATCATCAGTTGGGTCGCTGGCCCCGCTCAGGGTTTTGCTGCCTTGGGTGCGTTGCTTTTGGGCGTCATCGTCGGCGGTCTGTTCGTCGCCATCTCGATGACCTCGGGCGGCGGCGCTTGGGACAATGCCAAGAAGTATATCGAAGACGGCAACCACGGCGGCAAGGGTTCGGAAGCCCATAAAGCAGCCGTAACCGGCGATACCGTTGGCGATCCTTACAAGGATACCGCTGGTCCAGCGGTCAACCCAATGATCAAGATCACCAACATTGTGGCGCTCTTGCTTTTGGCGGCGCTCGCGCACGGAATGTGAGCGTTTCGCTCATTCGAAATAGGAAGCCCCGCCGGAAGCAATTCCGGCGGGGTTTTTTGTCGCTGGCAATGCAGTTCGTCGAAAATACCGACGAGCTTCAAATACCGGTATTGCCTTGCGTAAGCGGCGGGATATAGTTGGTATCAGTATTTTTGCTGGGCAGCATATAAATGAGGAATAGAGTTTTTGCGGCTGCATTGGTCGCCAGTGCATTGACTACCGGGTGGGTCGCAACTGCCTCCCCTTCTTACGCGCAGGAAGCAACGGCAAACGGCCGCTTTGCTACTGGTGTGTTCGTCAAGAAAGCCAATATGGGAACGCCAAGGCTGTCGGCTGACGGTAATAGGCTTGCCTATTTAATGAACGACAATGGCCAGGCCGTTTTGGCTATCCTCGATCTCACCAAGTCTGGCGCAAAGCCGACAATCGTCATGGCAGGCGAGGATGCACGAGATTCGGGAGACCGTACCGTTGGTGCGTTCCGCTGGGTCGGCAGCGGCCATCTTGTTGTGGACATCGCTATGACCGAAGATCTGGGCGGCGGGCCACAAGCGTTCACCCGTTTGGTCTCATACGATATTGGCAATGGTAAGTTGGTTCAGCTGGCATGGGATGGAGCAGGTGGAGGCGCTTCGACAATTCTCCATACAAATCACGAAAAAGCGGAAATCCTTCTCCAACGCGATACGGTGAAGACTAGTAATGAACGTTATGGTCGGCCGGAAGTTGTGCGTGTCGACCTGAAGACCGGAAAGTACACGATCGTTCAGAACATTAACCCTGAGGTGACTGGATGGGCCGCAGACAGCGCAGGCGTGGTTCGTGCGGGCTTCAGTTATGATGGTGATACCGGCAAACGACGAATGATGTATCGTTCAACGCCAAAAGATAATTTGGTAACGGTGATGAATCTTGCTGACAAAAGCTTCACCGGCGGCCTGCCCGAACCACAAGTCTTTCTTCCTGGTACGGATATGGCCTATGCCCTGTCACGCAAAGACGGGTTTTCCAAAGTCTACAAAATGAACATGAAAACCATGGAATTAGGCACTCCGGTGTTCGAAACCAAAGGCTTTGATGTCGAGAGCGTGATCCTTAACAAGGATGGCACCGACATTGATGGCTATGTTACCTTTAACGGCGAATACAAGGCGAAATATACTGATCCCTTGCGCCAGGAAGTCATGGCTGCCGGTGAAGAGCTGTTTGGTAAAGGGCAGGTAACCCTAGCCAATCTCTCGCGGGATGAAAGCAAAGCAATTTTGCAAGTTGGTGGCATCGAAAAACATAACGGGCTCTATCTCTACGATTTGAAAACCGGCAATGTGCGGCTGTTGAACTGGCGCAGCACAACGCTAAAAGACGCGCCCATGAACCCAGTAAAGGCCGAATGGTATACAGCGCGCGACGGCATGAAATTGCAGTCGGTGGTGACGTATCCACGTCACCGTAAAGGCAAGAATCTGCCAGTCGTGATCATGCCGCACGGCGGTCCCTTCGGCGCAACTTCGGCCACCAACCAGAATGAGCCCTGGTCGCAACCGTTGGCTGAGGCCGGATATGTTGTCATTCAGCCAAATTATCGCGGCTCGGATGGATACGGTAAGGAATACGAAGAAGCCGGCCGCAAGCCTGATGGCTATGGTGGCAAGATGCAGGACGATCTGAACGATCTACTGACCTTTTACGGACAGAAAGGCATCATCGACCCTAAGCGTGCTTGCGTCATGGGGTGGTCTTATGGCGGTTATGCAGCGGCCCGAGGTGCACAGCGTGACGGCGACTTGTGGAAATGTGCGATCGCAGGGGCAGGGGTATATGATTTTCCGCTGATGACCGCATGGGATAAGAAAAATCTCGGCAAATTTAGCTCGGGGTTCCAAGCGACAGCAAGTGATCCTCGGGCGATTTCATCGGCGCACAATCCTGGCGGCAAGTGGGCACCCATTCTGATCGTGGCCGCAGCGCGGGATCGCCGCATTCCGCTTGAACAATCGCGCACTTTGGTGTCCCGCCTAAAGGGCGCTGGCAAAAAGGAAGGCGTTGATTTCCGTTACATCGAACAGAAACAGGGCACACATAACCTGCCTTATGATGATGTTCATATCCAATGGATTGAAGAGGCGGAAAGATGGCTGGATACCTACAACCCAGCCTATGTGTCGACTGATACTGACAAACCGGTGCCGGTTTCTGTAAAAGTCGCTTCGAAGTAACTTTACTCGGATTGCAAAATTGGCTGCCTCTCCTTTTGGACGGGCGGCCTTTTTTGTGGGCGTTAGCAATTTATTCGCTGACCGCCGGTAATGATTAAGCTCACCCGTATGCATAAAGGGGCAGCATGGCGTCGAGGGCGATCATTATTGAACGTAAAGCAGACGCGCTAGTGTCGTGTCTGGACAGCTGGCGCATGCTGGCTGTCGAGTCGCTGACGCCTTCCTGGAATGATCTGGCAGCACATGCGGGCGAACCAAATCCCTTTAATGAAATATGGTTTTTGAAACCGGCTTTAGAGCAATTCGATCCCGAGGGCCGCGTGCAGCTGTTTGCTTTATGGAGCAACGACGTGCTTCTGGGGCTGATGCCAATCACACCGCAGGCAAGCTATGGCCGCTGGCCGGTGCCGCATTTGCAGAACTGGCTGCATCACAATGCCTTTTCGGGCACACCGCTGGTTCGAACCGGCTATGAAGTAGCATTCTGGAACGCGTTGTTGCCGATGTTCGATCAACAGCCGGCGCAGGCGCTGTTTGCGCATTTCAATTGTCTGAACACCGACGGGCCGCTGGCTGCCGCGCTGGAACAGGTTTGCCTGACAGAACATCGCCGCTGCGCGCTCGTTCACAGTGAAGAACGGGCTTTGCTCGAAGGCGATCTGTCGCCCGAAGTCTATTTTAAAACCGCTGTACGTGGCAAGAAGCGCAAGGAATTGCGGCGGCAGAAAAACCGACTTGCAGAGGAAGGCGAGTTGACGTTTGCCCGGTACGCGGGTGCCGAAAGGTTAGCAGAATGGACCGAAGAGTTTCTCGCACTCGAACGCGCCGGTTGGAAGGGCACTAACGGTTCAGCGCTCGATTGTTCTTCGCAAACGCGCACGTTGTTTACAGAGGCACTCGCGGGCGCGGCGGTAATGGGCAAGCTTGAACGGCTTGAACTGCGGCTCGACGGGCGGCCTCTCGCGATGCTGGTGAACTTCATCTGCGCAACCGGCAGCTTCTCGTTCAAGACCGCGTTCGACGAGGATTATTCACGTTTTTCGCCCGGTGTCTTGCTTCAGATCGAAAACCTGGCGTTGCTCAAACGCACTGACATCGACTGGTGCGACAGTTGTGCCGCTGAAGGCCATCCGATGATCGACAGCCTGTGGACAGGCAGACGCTCGATTGGCCGCTACTCGGTGGCTATCGGCGGCTCTGGCAGACGCGCCATATTCGGTGCGCTGCTCAAAGCCGAACTCGCTCGCGGCGCCTCCCGCAAAACATCTCTTCCAGCCCCAAAACAAGGAGACGACGAATGACCGCCGTTTTCGATAGTGCCAACCGACAATTATTCTCGCAAAACTATCCTGAAATTCCGCACAAGCTGAACCATGCGCTTGGCGATCATCCGCTGCTGACCATCGAACGGCTCGCAGTACTGGGCGAGACGCTGCCTGCGGCTTCGGTCGAGTATAACAAGGGCGATCTGCCAACTGGCATCGACCCCGCGCTGGTCCCTGCAAACGGCTTGAGCATTGGCGATACCATTCGTCATGTCGAAACCAGCGGCAGTTGGGCGGTCCTGAAAAATATCGAACAGGTTCCCGAATATGAAGCGCTGTTGCTCGGCCTGCTCGCCGAACTGAAACCGCATATCGAGAAGAAGACCGGCCAGATGATGCGACCACAGGGCTTCATCTTCGTCTCAAGCCCCGACGCGGTCACGCCGTATCATTTCGATCCGGAGCATAACATCTTGCTTCAACTGCGCGGGACGAAGGTGATGACCCAGTTCCCTGCTGGCGATGCGCGCTTTGCGCCCGACGAAACGCACGAAGGCTATCACAAGGGCGGACCCCGCAATCTTGTCTGGAGCGACGATCTGGCGGCTGGCGGGACCGAGTGGCCGCTGGCACCCGGCGAAGCGCTGTTCGTGCCCGTAATGGCGCCGCACCATGTCAAAAACGGCCCGTCGGTGTCGATCTCGCTGTCGATTACCTGGCGGTCGGACTGGAGCTTTGCCGAATCCGATGCACGCGCATTTAACGGCATTCTGCGTCGTTGGGGCGTTCGTCCGAGAGCGCCTGGCCGTTATCCGGCACAAAATAAGGCCAAATCCACTGCGTGGCGCGTCGTCGCGAAACTCAAGGGTGAGCGCTGAGCTAGAAGCGTTTGCGCAAGCTGATTTCGAACACCCGCCCGCGCGGATCGAGCAGTCCGGGTTGATAGCCCAAAGGCACAAGCCCGTTCTCATCGCGGACGTCCAGGACATCGTTCAAAACATTTTCCACGCGCAACCTGATCCGTGTACCTTTCAG
>JANPAM010000477.1:0-5116 GCA_031429915.1 Sphingomonadales bacterium
CTTCACGATGTTGGCGCCGGTTCGGGTGGCACTCGAAACATTGGCGGCAATACGCATTACCATGTCGAGCTTGAGGCAGAGCTTGCCGATTTGCATGACAAAAACGGGGCGTTGCTGTTCACTTCGGGCTATGTTTCAAACGAAGCGACGCTGGCGACACTGGCCAAGTTGTTGCCAAGCTGCATCATTTATTCTGACGAACTAAACCACGCATCGATGATTGCTGGCATCCGCAATTCGGGCTGCGAAAAGCGGGTTTTCCGGCACAATGACTTGGCCCATCTTGAAGAATTGCTCGCCGATAGCGATCCCGAAGCCGCCAAGCTGATTGCCTTCGAAAGCGTGTATTCGATGGACGGCGACGTCGCGCCGATTGCGGCCATTTGCGATCTTGCGGACCGATATAATGCGCTGACCTATTGCGACGAAGTTCATGCAGTCGGCATGTACGGCGAACGCGGCGGTGGCATTACCGAGCGCGACAATGTCGCTGATCGGGTGACGATTATCGAAGGCACACTTGGCAAGGCATTCGGCGTGATGGGTGGTTATATCGCGGCTGACCAGAAGATCGTCGACGTGATCCGGTCCTATGCTCCTGGCTTCATTTTCACGACAAGCCTGTCACCTGTGTTGGTAGCTGGCGTCTTGGCGTCAGTC
The DNA here is from genome assembly GCA_031429915.1 of Sphingomonadales bacterium. GTDB lineage: Bacteria > Pseudomonadota > Alphaproteobacteria > Sphingomonadales > Sphingomonadaceae > Sphingorhabdus_B. The sequence goes on from JANPAM010000477.1 coordinate 661, forward strand.
AGGCATCTCAAGGCATCGAGCGAAGAACGTGATCTGCAACAGACACATGCCGCGATCCTAAAAGCGTTGCTGACCGAGGCTGGTCTGCCGGTGCTCGCCAGCGAAACACACATTGTGCCGTTGATGGTTGGGGATCCGGTTAAGGCGAAGAAGATCAGTGACATATTGCTCGCCGAATATGGTGTTTATGTTCAGCCAATCAATTACCCGACCGTCCCGCGCGGCACCGAGCGACTTCGCTTCACGCCGGGACCGCAGCATAACGAAGCGATGATGCGCGAACTGGTCGGTGCGCTCAGCGAAATCTGGGACCGCATGGAAATGCGCGTTGCCGAGGCGGCTTAAAAAACCAGCTTTACAAATGTATCCCGGTCAACGTTGCCACCAGACAAGGTAATCGCAGTCGCATCGTCGAGTTCGACCTTGCCTGCCAGCACAGCGGCCAACGCAACTGCGCCGCCCGGTTCGACCACGAGGTGAAGTTTTTCAAATGCAACCCGCATGGCGGCTGCGACTTCGTCGCGCGTAACAACCGCCGTGTCCACACCCCGCGCTTTCAATATGCCGAAATTGATCGGGAAAGTTCGTGGCGTTTGCAGGGCGTCGCAAGGCGTCGGAAACGTTAGGTCTTCGACCGGCAGTATCTCACCCGCCTCAAGTGAACGAATAATGTCGTCCCAACCTTCGGGTTCTACAATGGTGATACTCGCATCTGGACAGGCAAGCGACAGCCCTGACGCCAGTCCACCGCCGCCGCAACAGGCCACAATCTTAGTCGGCCCTGACAGGCCACGCTCGGCCATTTGCGCGGCAATTTCGATGCCAGCGGTCCCCTGCCCTTCGATAACCCAAGGGTCGCCGAATGCATGGACCAGCGTCCCGCCGGTGTCCGCGACCAGCTTCGCCGCAATCTCGTCGCGCGATTCGGTCGCGCGTTCGTACATCACAGTCTTAGCACCAAGCGCCTGTGTTGCCTCGATCTTAGCTCGCGGCGCATTGGACGGCATGACAATGACCGCCGAAATACCGAGGCGCTTCGCTGCCCATGCTACGCCCTGAGCGTGGTTGCCGCTGGAAACGCCGACTACGCCTTTGGCTCGCTGCTCTTCAGTCAAATCGCTAATCCGGTGCCAAGCGCCGCGTATTTTGAACGATCCGATTGGCTGCAACATCTCCGCCTTGCACCAGATCGTCCGACCATCGACCTCCAATGGCAACAGAGGCGTTGGCGGCAAAAGCTCAGATATCTTCGCCGCCGCCCGCAATACCCCCTCGCGCGTCGGCGTGCGGTTCGGGTCGAGCAATTCTTGTCCTGTCATAAAAGGCCCCTATATGCGTGCGTCAAACGAATCTTTCGAATTGAGGAAGTAGCAGATGAGTAGCGTATTGGTAATTGGCGCAGGTGGCGTTGGCTCGGTGGCAGTGCATAAAATGGCGATGAATGCCGATATTTTTAGCCATATCACTCTAGCCAGTCGCACTAAGTCGAAGTGTGACGCCATCGCTGCCTCGGTTAAAGAGCGCACTGGCGTTAGCATCGACACCTATCAGCTCGATGCAGACGACGTCGCTGCGACCACCGCGCTTTTGAACGAAATCAAGCCCGAGCTGGTCGTCAACCTCGCGCTGCCTTACCAAGACCTCAACATCATGGACGCCTGCCTTGCCGCTGGCGTGCATTACATGGACACCGCGAACTACGAACCGCTCGATGTCGCCAAGTTTGAATATCACTGGCAATGGGCGTATCAGGACCGCTTCAAAGATGCTGGCCTCACCGCGTTGCTAGGCTCGGGTTTCGACCCCGGCGTCACCAGCGTATTCACCACTTACCTCAAAAAGCATCATTTCGACCGCATCGACACGCTTGACATCCTCGATTGCAACGGCGGCGATCACGGGCAGGCATTTGCGACCAACTTCAACCCCGAAATCAACATCCGCGAGGTGACTGCGGTCGCGCGGCACTGGGAAAATGGCGACTGGGTGGAAACCCCTGCGATGTCGGTAAAGCAGCAGTTCGATTTTGAAGCGGTCGGACCGAAGAATATGTACTTGATGTATCACGAGGAAATCGAGAGCCTCAAAACGCATTTGCCAGAGATCAAGCGCATCCGTTTCTGGATGACGTTCGGCGACGCGTATATCACGCACCTGAATGTGCTTCAGGCCGTCGGCATGACGCGGATTGACCCGGTGATGTATGAAGGTCGCGAAATCGTACCCTTGCAGTTCCTGAAGGCCGTTCTCCCCGAGCCTGCGAGCCTTGGTGCTACGACCAAGGGCAAAACCAACATCGGCTGCATCGCCACCGGCCTTGGCAAGGAGGGCACCGAAAAGACGCTCTACATCTACAACATCTGCGACCACGAAGACGCCTATGCGGAGACGGGCAATCAAGCGGTGAGCTACACCACTGGCGTGCCAGCGATGATCGGGGCGGCGATGCTGGTGACGGGCAAATGGTCGGGCGCTGGCGTGTTTAACATTGAGCAGTTCGATCCCGATCCGTTCATGAATTTGCTAAACGCGCATGGTTTGCCTTGGCAGGTGAAGGAACTGGACGGGCCGCTAGATTTCTGATGGAAACCAGAGCAGGCGACCCCGGCGCATTTGTGCATTTCGACCTTAAGCGTGTCCCATCGCCAGCCTTCGTGGTTGACGAGGTGGCCTTCCGCCGCAACCTTGCCATCTTAGCCGACGTCAAGATGCGCTCGGGCGCGAAGATATTGTCGGCGATGAAGGCGTTCTCGATGTGGGAACTGGCGCCTGTCGTCGGTGAATATCTCGACGGCGTGTGCACCAGTGGGCTGTGGGAAGCACGGCTCGCGCACGAGAAGTATTCGGGCGAAATCGCGACCTACTGTGCTGGCTACAAAGAAGCAGATATGGCCGAGATTGTTGCCATTTCCGACCATGTCATATTCAATACCCCCGGCCAGCACAGCCGCTTCCAAAGCTCTCTCGATGACAGCGTCGATGTCGGGCTGCGCATCAATCCCGAACATGCCGAAGGTGAAGTTGCTAAATACGACCCTTGCTCCCCAGGGTCGCGGTTAGGATTTCCGGTCAGTCAGCTGAAGCAGGAAGACCTCGAAGGTGTATCCGGCCTTCACTTCCACACGCTTTGCGAACAGGATTTCGAACCGCTTCGGCGCACTTGGGAATCGCTGAAGCCCAAGATCGCGCCCTATTTCGGCCAGCTTAGTTGGCTGAACTTCGGCGGCGGCCATCACATCACCCGCGCTGATTACCAACGCGACGAATTGGTCGCGTTCATCAAATCCGTCCGCGCCGAAACCGGCCTCGAGGTCTATTTCGAACCTGGCGAAGCAGTCGCGCTGGACGCGGGCATCCTTGTGGGCGAGCTGCTTGACGTCTTCGACAACGGAATGCCCGTCGGCATCACCGACATCAGTGCCACATGCCACATGCCCGACGTCATCGAAGCCCCATACCGCCCCGCGATGCTCGGCGAACGCGAAGACGGCCCTACGATCCGCCTGGGCGGCCCCTCCTGCCTCGCAGGCGATATCATCGGCGATTACCGCCTTCCCGTCGCTGCCGAACCCAGAGCGCGCTTCGCTTTCCTCGACCAAGCACATTATTCGATGGTGAAGACCAACACTTTCAACGGCGTCCCGTTGCCATCAATCTGGCTGTGGAACAGCGAAACCGACGAATTGCGCTGCGTGCGCGAATTTGGTTGGGAAGAGTTTCGTGACCGGTTGAGTTAACACCTATTTTTTGAACCCTCAAACTTGACCGACTGTCCGGGGTCGTGATATCCATCAAACGGGGTCGCATCGAGAAGGGGAGTTGCTCGGTGCCTTATCGTTACGCGCATTATTTCGTTGGCTTCGTCCTGCTGGTCATCCTGAGCGGCTTTTGGGCCAGTTACTGGTCTTCGATCGGCAATGTGCCGGCGGCTTTCCATTTCCATGCAATCAGTTCATCGGCCTGGCTGTTGCTGCTGATTGTTCAGAGCGTCGCAATCCATCGCAGGTCGAACGCCTTCCACAAACAGATGGGCCAAGCCAGCTTTGTGCTGTTTCCATTGCTCATACTCGGCTTCATAATGATCATCGACGTGTCAGCGAAGCGATACGCCGGGGCTGAAAGTCCATTCATTGTGCACAACGGCCCCTCGTTCGGAGTTGGTATGGTGATCGCCATCGCCGCCTATCTCACGCTTTACTACCAAGCGCTCAAAACGCGATGCAATGTGAAACTCCATGCGGGATACATGCTTGCAACTCCGCTGATCCTTTTCGAGTCCCCTTTTTCCCGGGTCATCGAGCAATTTCTGCCCTGGATGAATTTCATTGGCAGCGAAGGACCGCAAGCTGTCCAAGACACTATCGTGATCAGCGATAGCCTGGGTATCATCTTCGCGATGACGCTCTACTTTATGGATCGCAAGCATGGCGCGCCCTGGCTAGTTGCATCGTTTTTT
>JANPAM010000478.1:0-5211 GCA_031429915.1 Sphingomonadales bacterium
GGGTCTTGCAGATACTGCTCAATCTTGTCACCAACGCCGTTAGATATTCGCCCGACGGTACCGAGGTGTTTATCGATATTGCCACGACAGACGACGGGTCGCTGCTGACTGTCAGCGATCAGGGTGCTGGCGTAGCGCCGGAAGACCGCGAACGGGTGTTCCAAAAGTTCGAACGGCTTGGGCGTTCAGGTGACGGCGGCAGTGGTCTCGGGCTCTACATCTCGCGCCGACTGGCACGCGCTATGGGCGGCGAATTAACCGTGGATAGCGCGGCAAACGGTGGTGCCAAATTTATCCTTCGCCTGCCGTCGCGATAATCTCAACGATTGCCGATCGGCGTGTAGTCACGCTGTTTCGCACCGGTGTAAAGCTGACGCGGGCGACCTATTTTCTGGGCTGGATCGGAAATCATTTCATTCCACTGTGCAACCCATCCAACGGTGCGTGACAAAGCAAACAACACGGTGAACATCTCGGTCGGGAAACCGATGGCTGACAATATGATGCCCGAATAGAAATCGACATTGGGGAACAGCTTCTTTTCAATGAAATACGGATCGTTCAGCGCCATATCTTCAAGCTGCATCGCTACATCGAAAATCGGGTCAGTAATCTTCAATTCGGTCAAAACTTCGCGCACGGTTTTCTGCATAACTGTAGCGCGCGGATCGTAATTTTTATAAACGCGGTGACCAAAGCCCATCAGACGGAACGGATCGTTTTTGTCCTTCGCGCGCTCAATATAGTGCGGGATTTTATCAGGCGTTCCAATTTCGCGAAGCATGTTGAGCGCAGCTTCATTCGCGCCGCCGTGAGCAGGACCCCACAGGCAAGCGATGCCTGCTGCCATACAGGCAAAAGGATTTGCGCCCGATGAGCCTGCGAGACGAACAGTTGACGTCGAAGCATTTTGCTCGTGATCGGCGTGTAGAATAAAAATCCGGTCTAACGCTTTTTCGATCACCGGATTCACAACATATTCTTCTGCAGGAACACCGAACATCATCCTGAGAAAATTACCAGTGTAAGACAGCCGGTTGTCTGGATAAACGAATGGCTGACCGACCGAATATTTATACGCCATCGCGGCGATGGTTGGCATTTTGGCGATCAGCCGGTGGCTGGAAATCACTCGGTGTTTTGGATCGCTGATATCGGTTGAATCATGATAGAACGCGCTCAGCGCACCGACAACACCGCACATGATCGCCATCGGGTGAGCATCACGGCGGAACCCGCGGTAAAACGTCGATAGCTGTTCATGCAACATCGTGTGCCGTGAAATAGTATAGCTAAACTCGGCAAGCTGATCCTTCGACGGCAGTTCGCCGTTGAGCAGCAGATATGAGACCTCCATGAAGGTGGATTCTTCGGATAACTGCTCAATCGAATAACCGCGGTGGAGCAATACTCCCTCGTCGCCATCGATAAACGTGATGGCCGATTCACACGACGCGGTTGAGGTAAAGCCGGGGTCGAAGGTAAAATGGTCAGACGCCCCGTACAGCTTTCGGATATCCAGAACATCCGGGCCTTCGCTGCCGCTCATTATCGGCAGATCGTAGCTATTTTTGCCGATCGTCAGCGTCGCATTGCCATCGGTCATATTACTGGCTCCATCATATATTGACCCGAATTAGTCGGATTTGGCTCTCGGCCGATTAACTTTATCACAAAGGCCCGGAAAATTCGCCAGATGCGAATGCTTTATCCACCTAAAGTGCCACTGCATCCTGGGGAAAGAACGGGCATGAACGTTCAGACGCCAATGCTGGCAAATGGGGCAATCGTCAAGGCAAACTATGGTTATGACAATTGAAGATTTTGTGGGCACCATTGATGTGCTACCCAAGGTGAGTGACGGGGAATTTCAGTAGCTTGCAGGAACGGGCGCAGGTAGTGGCGACCGCTATCAGTGCATTGTTTCAGACAATAGAAAACGCCCTGGAACGTGAAAAAGACCATCTGCCACTATGGATACCTGTCGGTATCGGAGTTGGAATAGCTTTATGGCAGCAATTCGGCGACAGTGCTGCGGTTCCGGTAGCCTTAACTTGCGCAGCTGTAATATTGTTTGGCTTTGGTATCGGCAACGACCGTCGAATGTCAGCACTGATGAAGGCTGCCGGAGCTGCCATATTGGTTGGCTTCGCAGTTATTGCTCTCAAATCGGCTTCGGTTGCGTCGCCCGTGCTGCCCAAAGTATGGGTTGGGGAGTTTTTTGGCCGGATCACCAAAGTGGAGACGCTTTCCGCTCGTGATGTCATCCGGCTGCAGTTGGAGACTGATGGGCATCAGGCGTTGCCTCAAAAAGCACGAGTCAACTTAAAGCCAATCCAGTTCCGCGATACCTTTCAACCCGGAGCAATCATTCGCGTTCGAGCGCGGTTAATGCCGCCAGCAGGTCCGGCGCTTGCAGGCGGCTATGATTTTGCGCGCAGGGCATGGTTTCACGAAATCGGCGCGACGGGATCTGCGTTAGGTGAAGTTACATTGCACCAGCCATCGCCTTATGTGCCGGTGTTTGGCGACGTGAGGGCAAGGCTCACCGACCATATCCGGAAGCAAATGCCACCCGGCAGCGGCGAAATAGGGGCGGCGCTGGTCACGGGGGATCAGAGACATATCAGTGAGCAAGATGCGCAAGGGATGCGCGATAGCGGCCTCGCGCATTTGCTTTCGATCAGCGGATTACACGTGACTGCGGTTGTCGGTTTCATATTTCTATTGGTTAGTCGCTCGCTTGCTTTGTGGCCATGGTTGGCGTTACGTGTCTCGATCCCGTTGATTGCCGCTTCTGCCGCGGCTTTAGGGGCACTGGCCTACACGCTTTTGGCGGGTGCGGAGGTGCCGACCGTTAGATCATGCATTGCCGCCTTGCTAGTACTGGCGGCACTTGCCCTTGGCCGCGATGCTCTGACGCTACGCTTGGTCGCCTTTGGTGCTCTGGTTGTCATAATATTTTGGCCAGATGCGATGGCCGGGCCAAGCTTCCAGCTCAGTTTTGCTGCTGTTGCTACAATTGTGGTTCTGCATGATTTGCCGTGGATGAAATCGCTAACCGAGCGACGCGAAGAGACACTGCTGTGGCGATTACTTCGTGGCATCGCGTCTTTGATTTTAACGGGAATCGCAATTGAGCTGATTTTGGCACCTATCGCGCTCTTTCATTTCCATAAGACGGGCTGTATGGGGCGCTGGCCAATGTCATTGCTATCCCGCTGACCACGTTTGTTATCATGCCGCTCGAGGCCATTGCGCTGCTGTTCGATACTGTCGGGCTTGGCGCGCCTTTCTGGTGGTTGGCAGGGCAGGGCGTGGCAATCATACTTGCAATTGCACATAAAGTAAGCAGTCTGCCCGGTGCGGTTTCAATGCTGCCTTCGATGCCCAATTGGGCATTCGGTTCAATCATAGCAGGGGCGTTGATTGGCGGGCTTGTCCGCTCGCGCTTCCGGCGTTTCGGCTTGCTGCCATTCGGTGTCGGACTTATTGCCATGATTTCTGCGCCGCGACCCAATTTGCTGGTTACCGGGGATGGCAAGCATCTGGCGCTAGTAGATACGGACGGAAAAGTTGCGCTACTGCGAAGCGGAGCAGGGGATTATGTCCGTGATATGCTTCTCGAAAATGCCGGGACCAATGCCGAACCGATTCCGATTGAAGAATGGCCGGGGGTCGAATGCTCAACTGATAATTGCATATTCGATATCAAACGCGGCGGCAGGAGTTGGCGGGTATTGGCAACCCGGACTCGCTATCAGGTGCCGTCGATGGAGATGGCGGCGGCGTGCAAACGAGTCGATATCGTGGTGAGCGACCGCTGGTTGCCCTGGAGTTGTAAACCGCGCTGGGTAAAGGCCGACCGCAATATGCTCGAACAAAGCGGCGGGCTTGCGTTTTATTTGAGCCAATCGCGCCTTGATATGGTCAACGCAAACAACGCCCATCAACCATGGGTAAAGGCCGCCGAAGCCGCGAAGGCTCAGGCGGCGAAAACTCAATGATAGCGACGGAGCAAGCCTGCCAATTTACCCTGAACCTCAACTTCATGCGATGCATAATATTGCGGCTCATGACTGCTATTGGCTGGGTCCAAACGGATTTGCTGACCTTCATGGCGAAGATATTTCAGTGTCGCCTCTTCACCGCGCACCAATGCCACAACAATTTCGCCATCACGCGCGGTATTGGCTTTCTTGATGAGCGCATAATCGCCGTCGAGAATACCGGCTTCGCACATAGAGTCGCCCGATACCTCCAGCGCATAATGCTCACCAGCGCCCAGCAATGCCATCGGCACCGACAACGAGCTCTGCCCCTCTAACGCTTCGATCGGAACGCCTGCTGCGATCCGGCCGTGCATTGGAATTTCGATAACATCGTTTGCCGCAACCGGTAGATGGACCTGAGCTGATTTCGTTGCGATTGCAGGTGTCAGCTTCACAACATTGACATCACGCGCTCCGCCACCTTCGGGCATCTTTACAACTTCAAGCGCGCGTGCACGATTGGCCAAACGACGGATAAACCCACGTTCTTCCAACGCACCGATCAATCGGTGGACACCCGACTTGCTCTTGAGATCAAGCGCCTCCTTCATTTCCTCGAACGACGGCGAAACGCCGTTGCCTTCTAGGCGTTCGTGAATAAAGCGGAGCAACTCATTTTGTTTGGCGGTCAGCATGGTTTTCATCCTATGCAGTTGAACATAGGTGGAACGATTAGGAAACAAACAGGGTTGAGTCAAGCGATTGTGTGTCGCCCAATTTACAGCGCCAGATATTGTGCCAACTCACCCGCGTTTAGTTGCGGCGAGTTTGCCGGACGGACGAGCAGCGCGTTGGCCTCGACCAACGGGGTTAGCATACCGCTATCCTGCCTGCCGAACGGCGTGACCTTACCATATTCAAGGTGCGCGCGGAGATATTCGGAGCGGTTATCACCCGGTTGTAAATCAACGGTGACAGGCGCAACGCCGACCTCGGGATGGGGCATTTTTGAGCCTGCAAGATGGCGAACCAGCGGCAACAGAAACAGAAAAGCAGTCACAAACGCCGACGATGGGTTCCCGGGTAAGCCCAGCACGATAGTCTTGCCGATACTTGCCGCCATCACTGGTTTTCCCGGGCGCATCGCGACTCGCCAGAATTCAATCTTGGCACCCGCAGCTTTCAGCGCGTCCTGAACAAAGTCATGATCGCCAACCGA
>JANPAM010000479.1:0-10317 GCA_031429915.1 Sphingomonadales bacterium
CGAATAATGCGACCGGCTAAACCACTTTACCGATTTACGGCACCGTTAAAGCGGGCAAGCAGATTGCCGGTGTGGGCAGATGTCCTTTTGCGTTTGTCGCTGGCCTTTGCGTTGATCGGTTTTGTTATTCTGATCCACTGGTATGACCGCGAAGGCCTAAAAGACACGCATGACGGCTATATCAGCTTTCTGGACGTCGTTTACTTCACCATGATTTCAGTCACCACAACGGGTTTCGGCGACATCGCGCCAGTGTCGGATCGTTCGCGCTTTATTGAAGCGATAATCGTAACGCCGGTTCGGATCGCGGTGCTCTTCATTTTCGTAGGCACGGCCTATAATTTCGTCCTCAAACGCAGTTGGGAAAAATGGCGCATGGCACAGATACAGAAAAACCTGACCGGACACATCGTGGCGCTGGGTTTTGGCACAAGCGGCTCGGAGGCGGTGCGCGAGTTGATCGAGCGCGGCACGGAACCTGCCAATATCGTCGTCGTCGATTTGAATGAAGACCGGCTCGCACAGGCGGAGGAGCTTGGCTGCAATGTGCTTCAAGGCGATGCGACGCGCGATGAAACGTTGAACGATATCCGCATTGCACAGGCATCATCGGTGATCGTATCGGCAGGCCGCGATGACACCGCGATATTGATGGTGCTGACGGTTCGCCATCTCGCATCCGTTATCCCGATCAGCGTCGTTATCAGGGCCAGCGACAACGAGCTTCTGGCGCGACAGGCGGGGGCGAACACGGTCATCAACCCGGTCAGCTTTACCGGGCTGTTGCTCGCCAGTTCCTGCCACGGCGAACATATTGCCGAATATCTGACCGATTTGGCTTCGATCAGCGGGCAGGTTTTGATGGAGGAGCGGCCAGCCAACGCCGCCGAAGTCGGAATGCGGTTGCGTGACCTACCCGGCGGTCTCGGGGTCAGGCTTTATCGCGGCGGGCAAGCCTTTGGTTTCTGGGAAGCGGAGGCGATGGCATTGGAAGCGGGTGATACGCTGGTGCAAATCATACCCGCAACTCCGGATGGTGCGAAGTCGGCTTAGGCGCCCAAAAACACGAACACCGCTCCCATTGCGGCGTAAAAGACGATCCAGTATCCAGCATCAATCGCAAACAGTTTGCCCGATTTCCGGCTGAACAAATAATTGGTGCCGATTGCTGGCACGATATAGCCCAAAGCAATGCCGATGGAGATCATCATCGTCGATCGCGGGCCGGTGTCGAAAAATGCCAGCAAGTGGCCGAGAAACACTGCCGACAGCACGCTGAACGCAAAAGTCAGGCCATAAATCTTGAGCATATTCGCGTTTTTCAGTTGCTCTTCGGTAAAGCCATGTTCCGCCATCCATGCCTTGCCGAACAGCGGCCCGTACCAAAGCCCGCCGACCAAAAAGCCTGCCGCCGCTGCAATCAGTATCGCCAGTAAATTCGCATTTGCCATGATAACTCTCCCCCTCGCGTTATAATGTAGTCATGCGCTCGTTCGCTGTTCGTGACAAGCCTGTCCAAACCCGCTATGCGCGCGGCAATCATGGCAACTCAAATACCAGCAGCGCCCAAAGTGGGCATGGTTTCGCTCGGCTGTCCCAAGGCATTGGTCGATAGCGAACGGATACTCACCAAATTGCGGGCCGATGGCTACGCGATGTCGGCAGATTATGCCGGAGCCGATGTGGTGTTGGTCAACACCTGCGGATTTCTCGATTCGGCGAAAGAGGAAAGCCTTGAGGCGATTGGCGAGGCGCTGGCTGAAAATGGCCGGGTGATCGTTACGGGTTGCCTTGGCAACGAAGCCGAAATGATCCGCGCGCGTTATCCCAAAGTCTTGGCGATTAGCGGCGCGCATCAATACGAAGCGGTGGTTGGTGCTGTGCATGAAGCCGCGCCGATGCCGGTCAACGCGTTTATCAATCTGGTGCCCGAAGGTGCGTTGAAGCTAACACCGCGGCATTATTCCTATCTGAAGATTTCAGAAGGCTGCAACCACCGCTGCGCGTTCTGCATCATCCCGAGCATCCGTGGCGATCTGGTTAGCCGTCGCATCGACGCAGTGTTGCGAGAAGCGGAGAAGCTGGTCGCGGCTGGCACCAAGGAACTGCTGGTTATCTCGCAGGACACGTCAGCTTACGGCGTCGATACCCGCCATGAGCCACGTCAGTGGAAGGGCCGTGAGGTCCGCGCTCACATGACCGATCTGGCTCGCGAGCTTGGCGGATTACGCACTGCCGAGGGCCACGCGCCTTGGGTACGGCTGCATTATGTCTATCCCTACCCCCACGTCGATCAGGTCATCCCGCTGATGGCCGAGGGGCTGATTACGCCCTATCTCGACATCCCGTTCCAGCACGCCGCACCCAATGTGCTCAGGGCTATGAAGCGCCCCGCGAACGAAGCCAAAGTCCTTGAACGAGTCCACAAATGGCGCGATATCTGCCCCGACATTACCATCCGCTCAACGTTCGTGGTCGGCTTCCCGGGTGAAACGGAAGCGGACTTCGAATATCTGCTGCAATGGCTTGATGAGGCGCAACTCGACCGCGTCGGTGCATTCCGCTTTGAACCCGTTGAGGGAGCCGCCGCCAACGCGCTCCCCAATCCGGTGCCCGAGGAGGTCAAGGAAGAACGTTACCAACGCATCATGGAAAAGACAGCCGCGATAAGCGCTGCGAAGCTGGCGGCAAAGGTCGGACGGGTATTGCCGGTCATTATCGACGAAATCGGCGAGGCTGATGAAGACGGCAGCATTGGTGCGACCGGTCGCTCACAGGCCGACGCGCCTGAGATCGACGGCAATGTGTTTTTACGCGATGTTTCGGTGACGTTGGCCCAAGGCGATATCGTCAATGTCCAAATCGAAGACGCGGACGAGCATGATTTGTTTGGCGTAATCTCGGCTTAAATATCCGAGCCGCTTGCCGCTTAAAAACTTCTGCGATAGTCCGGCTGAAATCAACACAGCCGAAAGTATTAGATGTCAGACGAAACCCCGCTTCCAACCGGCTATCAGCTTTCTGCGCTCGATCCCGTTTATCGCGAAACGCCGTGGGAGCCGCTTGGCCGGTTGCGCGAAGCCGATCCAGTGCATCATGACCAGCAACTAAACCGTTATTTCTTCACACGCGGGGCCGAGGTTGAGGCTTTGGTCAAGAACCGGCACCTAGTTGTCGATCCTGCAAAGGCCAATGAGGGCACCTTCACAAAGACTTTGTATGGGCAGAACAGCAAGGAATTGTCGTTGCTGATGCTCGACGACCCAGACCATGCGCGGCAACGCAATCTGGTGCTTAAGGCGTTTAACAAGCGGTCGGTCGATGCGCTGACGCCGCGCATCGAAGAAATTGCTAAGGAACTGGCCGACGATATCGCGGCCGCCGTGGGCGAGTTTGATTTCGTGCAATTGTTCGGTTCGCCTTTGCCGACCACGGTAATGGCCGAACTGCTTGGCATAAATGCCGCAGACCGCAAGGATTTCAGGCGCTGGTCGCTTGGCTGTATGCAGGCTCTCAACCCGTTCCGAACGCCAGAGCAGACCGCGCTGTATGAGGAATCCACGACGACATTGGCCGATTATCTGGCGGCTGAGGTTGAAAAGCGGCGCGGTAACGATGCCGAGGATCTGATTAGCCGGATGGCGCGTGCGGAGGAGGAGGGCGATACCCTCACCACTACCGACATCGTTTTGCTGATCCGTCTGTTGCTGATTGCTGGCAACAGCACCACCACCGATATGATCGGGAGCGGCGTCGTGCAATTTCTCAAAAATCCCGACCAGATGGTCAAGCTAAAGGCTGATCCGTCGCTGATCGACAATGCGCTCGACGAAATATTGCGCGTCGAACCGCCGGTGGCCCAAGCGCTGCGGACCGCGCCCGAGGATATGCAACTCGCCGACAAGCTAGTGAAGAAGGGCGAGACCATCCACCTTTCGCTATTCGGTGCGCATTACGATCCGGCGCTTAACCCCGACCCGCGCAAATTTGATATCGAGCGCAAAGACATCAAACATTTCGCCTTTGGCGGCGGCGCGCATTATTGCCTTGGAGCAGGGCTTGGCAAGGTTCAGGCGAAAATTGCGCTACCGATGCTGTTCGAGCGGTTTCCCAATCTAGCCTTCGCGCCCGACCGCGAGATCAAGCACAAGATTGCACCCGCGTTTAACGGTTATGGCGAAATCTGGTTAGTGAAATAGTTAGGCCTTTTTCGGCGGCCAAGGAAAAAATCCCGAAGTCCGCGCAACATAAGCGGCATATTCGGGCCGCGTCTTTTTCATGCCGCGTTCGAGCAAAGGCTTGCCCGACCATTTGGTCAGCGTAAACGTCAGGAAAATCGGTCCAATGACGCTCACCCAACCGGGCAGTCCGGTTTCCGCCGCGACCAGCCAGATGCCCCACCAAGTGCAGGCATCACCGAAATAATTAGGGTGGCGGGTGTAGCGCCATAGGCCGCTATCGAGCACCTTGCCCTTGTTTGCAGGGTTGGCACGAAAGGCGTTGAGTTGCGCATCGCCAATGGTTTCAAAAGCGATGCCGATGATGGCAATCAGCGCACCAGCGGCACCCAAAGGACCGATCACCGTCCGCCCGCCATCGCTTGCCCAAATGCCAAGTTGCGCCGGTAGGGAGGTGATAAACAGCAAAGGCGCTTGGGTCAGAAACACCGAAAGCAGCGAAGTCTTTGACCAACTCCATCCCTTTTTCTCGATCACGCCGCCCATGATCTTGGCATAGCGCGGGTCTTCGCCATGTGCGCGCCAGCGGGTCCATAGATGCCATGACAGCCGCAATCCCCATAAAGTGGTCAGTCCGAGGATGAGATGCGTCCGCGCGCCTGGCTCGCCTGACTGAACCCAGGTAGCCCAAGCCAGCAGTACCATGCCAAACGCCCAGAACGCGTCAATGAATGACACATCTTTGATTCGCACCGAATACCGCCACAGCAGTAATATCACAGCAAGAAGAGCTGCGGCATTTATCAAGAGCACCGGTGCCAATGCGTTCATTCGTCGTCCCTCGCGATTGCCCCGGTCATGCCTTTCGCCGGATATTTAGGAGTAACGCTCGCGTAAACTTCGGCAACCTTTTTCATGTCGGCGGCGTAATCACCGGTCGGCCAAATTGCCGGGCCAAGCCCGCCCGTTTTGGTGCCATAATCCATCATACCGACGACCAGTGGCACCTTGGCACCCATCGCAATATGGTAAAATCCGGTTTTCCATGCCCGCACTGTGCTTCGCGTACCTTCGGGCGCAATCGTCAGCATGAACTCTTTGCGCGCGCTAAACTCGTCGATCATTGCCTGCACGTAATTGCGGTTCGCGGTCCGGTCGACGGGCACGCCGCCCATATCGAGAAGGAAGTTTTTCCACGGCCAGCGGAACAATGATTTCTTGGCCATGAAATGGGGCATTATGCCCAGCTCTGCGGTCAAACCTACAAAATATAGAAAGTCCCAGTTGCTGGTGTGCGGCGCGGCGATCAGGACAAACTTACGCGGTGACGGAACCACACCGTCCGCGCGCCAGCCTTGCTGGCGGTAAATGGCGACCAGCGCCTTCCTGAACAACCGCGACGGCAGGCTCGGCCTACGCTCTTCGACTTGCATTTAATGATGTTCCCCTCGCAAGGTGTTTACCGATGTTACATGCCAGTGCAAACGGCTTGTTTCGGAAATACGCAGGCGCTAGGCGTCTGGACGCAATCAAAACAAGGGCGGGACTTTCTTATGTTGCATGGCGATCAAGCGGCAATACCGGTCATTTCCTCAACCGGACTGTTTACGCCAACCGATATTATCACCAACGAAGAGTTGGTTGCCAGCTTCAATGCGTATGCCGACAGGTATAACGCAGCTAATCCTAATGCTGAGCCGTTGGTGCATAGTTCGGTCGAATTCGTCGAAAAAGCGAGCGGGATCAAATCGCGTCATGTGATGGACAAGAAGGCAATCCTCAATCCGGACATCATGGAGCCGCGTTATCCCGAACGGCCCAATGACCAGATTTCGATGATGGCCGAGATCGGCGTTGCCGCTTGCCGCGATGCGTTAAAGCGCGCTGGACGTGACATCGCCGATGTCGACGCAGTGCTGTGCGCGGCGTCCAATATGCAGCGAGGCTATCCGGCGATGGCGGTCGAGATCCAGCATGAACTGGGTATGGAACGCGGTTTTGGTTTCGACATGAACGTCGCTTGTTCTTCGGCGACGTTCGGCATCCAGACCGCCGCCGATTATATTCGAAGCGGCAACGCGCGTTCGGTGCTTGTGGTCAATCCGGAGATTACCTCTGGTCATTTGAACTGGCGCGACCGTGACAGCCATTTCATCTTCGGCGACGTTGCGACTGCGATATTGGTGGAGGCTAAGAACATCGCTCCGGCCAATCATTGGGAAATTCTCGGAACGCGTCTCAAGACGCAATTCTCAAACAACATTCGCAACAATTTCGGTTTCCTCAATCGAACGCACGGAGAACCAATCGACCAAAGCGGCCCGCGCAACGACAAGCTTTTTGTGCAAGAAGGCCGGAAGGTTTTCAAAGAAGTGGTGCCGATGGTCGGGCATATGATACTGGAGCACGCTGAGAGCCTCGGGCTGTCAGGGGGCGATTTGCGGAGGATGTGGTTGCATCAGGCCAATACCGGCATGAACAGGCTGATATCACAGCGCGTGCTGGGTCACGAAGCGTGTGAGGACGAAAGTCCTACGGTGCTTGACACATATGCGAACACGTCGAGCGCCGGGTCGATCATAGCATTCCATAAGCATAGCGAAGACTTGACGGCTGGAGATATTGGCCTGATCTGCTCGTTTGGAGCAGGCTATTCGGCGGGCACAGTTTTCGTCCGCAAGGTCAATTAGTCGGCAACCAGCTTTGGAAACGCCGCCGTTATATGAGCAAAAACTGCAGGGTGGATTTGCCGTGTGAACTGGCAACCATATTGTTCCTTGTCGTTCCAGGCGACGCGAGCCTGAAACGGCTGAAAACCGGAAATGGTAAGATAAACCACGTGATTTAAAGCGATGCGATTGGCGGTTTGTACTCGAAAGCCAGCAGGCGAAAGGTCAAGAACGTCGACCTTAAACTTTGGACCGGCGGATAACCGCAAATCCGCAATTATGCTAACGGCACCACGAGGGAATTCACGAGAATTCCCGGACTGATCATTCGAATTTGGATATTCCTGTGACCTAAACACGCGATCCACCGTTACGACATTTCATTATGTAACTGTCGTGTAGCGCCGCAGTTCCGGCGACGCATCGACCTATGTTTGGATGGTCGCCCCTAATGAAGGGCTAGGAAATTTCTCGGCACGGGTTGGCTCCGCTGCTGCCAGCCACGTTTACAGCCTTTGCCCCAAATGTGGATAGGTACGAACCACATGATCATAGACCGCTTCATAGATGCGTTGTTTGAATTCGCAGCCATAATATTGTTCGACGTGCCACGCGACCCTGGCCTCCATTGGTTCGAACCCCGGCATTGTAAGATAGACGGTACGATCTACTGGAATTAAGAAAATACAGTGCATCCGGAACCCCGACCGGGACAGATCGATCACCGAAACACGCTGTTTGCCCGCACCAGACTCGCGGATGTGAGCGCCTATGCTTACTGCCCCGCGTGAAAACTCACGCGAATTAAAATCCTGTTCGTTGCCAGCCATTTTTTTGCTGCTCCCGTGCGACGGGATATATTGTGCATTATCGCAGCAAAGAGGCAAGCGGAAATCGTTTGTTTCAGTCAATCCAGTATCATAGCAAGCAAAATGTAGATGATGATCGGCGAGCCCACTCCAATTAAAGTGGTAATGACGAACAGCAAGCGGACTATCAATGGATCGATGCCCGACCAGTTCGCCAGCCCGGCGCAGACGCCGAGGATTTTCTTATTAGCTTTGTCCATGACCAGACGTGTCATTATCTTTACTCCCATTATTTTGATTCCGTCGGCTGAATCTACGGTTTAAATCAGCCACGGCGAGATTGCCCCGAAACGAATTGTATTTCCGGCTTAAGCAACGAGCCCGGTGACGGGAGCAACTGCAGGAGCGACGCTCATGCCAATGGTGATGAAGGCGCAGAATACAGCTGCAAAAACCGAAGCGATTTGAGTGCGTGACGAGAGAGACATTTGTAAGTTCCTTTTTCTGATGCCGGACCATTCCGGTTATGCAAAGAATAAAGCATGGTCCGTGCCAATTTCGATAAATCGAGTAAAAACAATTATTTGATATAAATTACGTATTTTTGGAACGATATTGATGCACACGAAATAGGAAATATTGCCAATATTTGGGTTTTCGGGTTAGCAATATTAGCCAATTATCGGGTTGACCATAGCGGCGGCTGCTATAGCGATACGCGCATGGCTCTGACCCGCCTTTCTCTAATCGATTTTCGTAACCATGCCGCGCTGTCTTTACGCCCGTGTGCTCAGTTCATTGCACTGCATGGGTCGAATGGTGCGGGTAAGACCAACATTTTGGAAGCGATATCGCTATTGGTACCGGGCAGGGGCCTTCGCCGTGCGGGCTTAGGAGAAATGACGCGCACCGATGGCGGTGGTGGCTTTGCAGTCACCGCTGAAATCGGTGATGTCATATTAGGTACTGGCGTTGAGGCCGATGCACCCGAGCGGCGCAAGGTTCGGATCAATGGTGCGACGTCAACGATCAACGGCCTGGCCGAGTGGCTGTCGGTGATATGGCTGACACCGTCGATGGACCGCCTGTTCGCTGATGGTGCAGGTGCGCGGCGGCGGTTTCTCGACCGATTGGTGCTCGCGTTGGAATCGACGCATGCTCGGGCCAGCGGTCGTTATGAAAAAGCAGTACAGCAGCGCAACAGACTGCTTGGCGGTGACAGCGTGCCGGACCCCATGTGGCTCGATGCACTAGAAGCCCAGATGGCGGAGAGCGGCGCAGCAATTGTCGGCGCACGCGAGCGAATGATGACGGCGTTGGTTGCACAACTTGACACTGCACCTGCTGGGCCTTTCGCCGTGCCTGACATCAAACTCGATACCGATGCGCCGCAGTCAGCAGCCGAGCTTCGCGACATATGGAAAAAATCGCGCCGTCGTGATGCTGGAGCGGGGCGGACTTTGGTCGGGCCGCACCGCGCCGACTTGGTGGTTCATAACCGCGCTAACGGGCAAGCCGCAGACCGTTCGTCGACCGGTGAACAGAAAGCGTTGCTGCTATCGCTGATACTGGCGCACGCGGCACTGGTTGCGGAGCAGCAGGGGACGCCGCCGATACTATTGCTCGACGAGGTAGCCGCTCACCTTGACCCATCGCGACGCGCGGCGTTATTCGAACGGCTCGCGGCCACCGGTGCTCAGGTATGGATGACAGGGACCGAGGCGGCGTTGTTCGACGGCATTGGTCCGATGGCGGAGTTGGTGGCGGTAGGCGCCTGATTACTCCGCCTTGCTTGCCTTACCTACTGACTTATTCTTCTTCGGTGCCTTCGGTTTGCTGGCCTTGGGCGGAGCAGGGGTAACCTCGAACACCGGCTGACCGTCCTTCATGCGAACCGCAACCTCGCCACCGTGGACGAGCTTGCCAAACAGCAATTCCTCGGCCAGCGGCTGCTTGATCTTTTCCTGGATCAGACGCCCCATCGGACGCGCGCCGTATAGCTTGTCGTAACCGCGTTCGGTAAGCCATGCACGTGCCTCGTCGTCGAGTTTGATATGCACATTCTGGTCGGCGAGTTGCAATTCGAGTTGAAGAATGAACTTGTCGACTACACGGGCGACTACTTCTGGAGGCAGATACGCAAACGGCACCGTCGCATCGAGACGGTTGCGGAACTCGGGCGCGAACATCTTTTTGACCGCTTCGTCGCCCGCATCTTCCTTGCTGATATTGTTTCCGAACCCGATGCCTTCCTTGGCCATATCGCTGGCCCCGGCATTGGTCGTCATGATCAGGATAACATTGCGGAAGTCGACAGTCTTGCCGTGGTGATCGGTCAGACGACCGTTATCCATCACCTGAAGCAGGATGTTGAATAGATCGGGGTGCGCCTTTTCGATTTCGTCGAGCAGCAACACGCTGTGAGGACTCTGGTCGACTGCATCGGTCAGCACACCACCTTGATCGAAACCGACATAGCCGGGAGGCGCACCGATAAGGCGGCTGACGCTGTGGCGTTCCATATATTCGGACATATCGAAACGTTTCAATGGAATGCCCAAAATGTCGGCCAGTTGCCGAGCAACTTCGGTCTTGCCTACGCCGGTCGGGCCGCTGAAGAGATAGCTGCCGATGGGTTTTTCGGTATCGCGAAGGCCGGCG
>JANPAM010000480.1:0-1515 GCA_031429915.1 Sphingomonadales bacterium
GCAATACCTGACTGAACCAGCGGGATTCCTTCAGGACCGGCGATCAACACGCACATCAATCCAATGATCGTGTTTACCACT
Source organism: Sphingomonadales bacterium (assembly GCA_031429915.1). Taxonomy (GTDB): domain Bacteria; phylum Pseudomonadota; class Alphaproteobacteria; order Sphingomonadales; family Sphingomonadaceae; genus Sphingorhabdus_B. The sequence goes on from JANPAM010000480.1 coordinate 82, forward strand.
ATGCTAATCAACCAAGTAACAATCACGACGACTGCCAGCAGGAAGAATGTTTTCCAGCCGATCCCTGCGGTCGTTGCCCATGTTTCCTTTATACCGCCGCCAATCCCCAATGCAGTGTTTGCAGCCATAGTGGCCGGCAGAGTGGCGAGGCGCGCACCTAAGTACAGCCCGGGAATAAGAAACGCGGCTAGTCCAAGGATAACTAGCCAACCTACGATCAAACTGGCGATAAAATACGGGACAAACCGCGATAGCGCGATGGTGAGGGCGTCGCCTACTTTGGTCAGGTTTCGTCCGGACAGCAGCACATAAAGCACGAAACTGCCATACGAGCCAATCAACGTCACGGGCAGAATATACATCCAGTTGGCGGCAAAATGCGCTTGAAGGACGGATAGTATTTCAGCGAACGTTTCTACGCCTTCAATGTCAGGTTCCGGAACAAGAAACGCGAACGCCCAGCCGACTACGAAAAGAAAGAACCCGGCAATCGCCAGTACTGCCTCACGGTGCGCATTCAACAGACCGGTGGCATCGGACCAGGCGGCGCTGTAATCGAGCTTTTTCGGCATTACTCTCTCCTCGTTATCCGCCGGTTCCTAGGCAGCGCCAACATAACTGGCAAGCCGCTAAAGCTGTGCTAAAGCAACGCCATGTCGCCCGCCGCAGAAATCGACTGGGAAGTCGCCACCGAACTGACCGCTTACCCACAAGCGCTCGCACGGATGGAAGCGGTGCAAACGGCGATCCGCGAAGACGGCGCGCGCGAACTGATCTGGTTGCTCGAACACCCCCCGCTCTACACCGGTGGCACCAGCGCCGATCCCGCCGAGCTGCTGAGCCAACAATTCCCCGTCTACGACACCGGTCGCGGCGGGAGATACACTTATCACGGCCCCGGCCAGCGCGTTGGCTATGTCATGCTTGACCTCGCCGCGCGTTGCAAAGATGTCCGCTGCTATGTCCATGCGCTTGAAGGTTGGGTCATCGACGCGCTGGCAAGATTCGATGTCAAAGCTTTCCGTGCCGAGGGCCGTATCGGCATCTGGTGCGATACACATAATGGCCAAGAAGCCAAGATCGGCGCGATCGGCGTCCGCATCCGTCGCTGGGTTACTTGCCACGGCTTCGCTGTAAACATCTCACCCGATCTATCGCATTTTGGCGGCATTGTGCCGTGTGGTATCTCCGAATATCCGGTGACCAGCCTTGCCGATCTCGGGATCGAAGCGACACTCCACGATTTCGACGATGCCTTGGTCGCCACGCTCCCCGCCTTCTTGGCCGCACTTGCCAAAGCGGACGGACCGGCTAACATCGCACCGAACTAAAAGAGGAAGCCCACAAGCGCCGTTTCATCCTGTCATCAACCCTGATTGCCGCGCTGGCTTTAATGTCTGCCTGTGGTGACAATGCTGGTGACAACAAAGTTAC
>JANPAM010000481.1:0-4254 GCA_031429915.1 Sphingomonadales bacterium
CGTCTGCGCTGGACCGAAGACCCAATCCCTATCGCCTCGCGGTATTTGGCAACCGTTCGCCGCGCCAGTTCGAACCCCTTGGCCGCCAGCAGGTCAACGAGAGTGTCGTCGGACAATATTTTCGCGCCCTCATTGTCGATCAACGTTTTGATGTGGCTTTTGACTGCATTGGCGGAGGCTCCGTCGCCGTCCGCAGATTGAACGCCTGATGAGAAGAAGTATTTCAGGTCGAACAGCCCTCTCGAGCAACTAAGATATTTGTTGCTGGTCACGCGACTGACAGTCGATTCGTGCATTTCGATAGCCTCGGCGACCTGCCGCAATGTCAGCGGCCGGAGCTCAGCTACGCCGCGACGGAAGAAGCTGTCCTGCTGCTTCACAATTTCGGTCGCGACCTTCATGATCGTTCGCTGGCGCTGATCCATTGCCTTGATCAGCCAGTTGGCGTCGGCCATGCAGTCGTTGAGCCACGATTTGGTTTTCTTGTCCGCACCAAGCTCGGCATAATAGCTCTTGTTGATGAGGATTCGCGGCAGGTTGGCGCCGTTGAGTTCGATCGCCCAGCCGTCACCCCTTGGCGTGATGAATATATCGGGTGTCACCGCAACGCTGGCATCGCTTTCGAACCGGCATCCGGGCTTCGGATCGTAACCGCGAAGTTCGATCAGCATATCGCGCAGATCCTCGTCGTCGACTCTGCACATTCGCTTCAGTTGGTCAAACGCGCCTTTGGCTACGAGGTCGAGATTGTCGATCAGCTTTGCCATGCAAGGGTCGTAGCGGTCGGCCTCTTTGGCTTGAAGCGACAGACATTCGGACAGGTTGCGCGCGCCTACCCCAGTTGGATCGAAAGTCTGGAGCGATGCCAGCGCGTCTTCCATATCCGCCATCGACACCCCCAGCCGGTGCGCAGTCGCCAGCAGGTCAGCGCCAAGATAGCCGGTAGGTTCGATCTGCTCGATAAGTTGCTGCGTGAGAAATAATTGTTGCCCCGACAGACTGGTTCCTGCCTGTTCGAGCAGATGTTCGCGCAGCGAAAGCTCGGCGGCGGCAAAACTGTCGAAATCGGCGCCCTCGCCGGTTGCGCCATTGGCGGCACCAGCCCCCGACAGCCCGAGCATTCCGTCTGAACCGCCAGCACTGTCAGTGGCGCTATCCTGATGGAAGGTTTCGCCGCCGAAGTCGATATCGAGCGCTTCGCTTGCCGCCATATCGTTGCCGCTCAGCACCTCGTCGCTGTCGCGTTCGCCGCTTTGCGTGGAGGGCAAGACGGGGCCGTCGTCGACGGGCACATCGGCTGGCGGCTCAACATTGCCAATTTCAAGCAACGGGTTGCGCTCGATCTCTTCAGCGACATACGCCTCGATTTCAAGCGACGACAAGGCAAGCAGCTTGATCGCCTGCTGCAACTGCGGCGTCATTACCAGCGACTGGCTTTGACGTAAATCCAGGCGAGGGGCTAGGGACATCTACCGCCCTTGCTTAGTTGAATCCGTTCGCCTCGAGCGAAGACGAGAGGCCCATCAGTCGTGCGCGCCTTCTCGGTGTCTCGTCTTCGCTCGACACGAACGGGAATGAAGAGATATATCCAACTAAGATCACATCGCAAAGCTCTCGCCCAGATAAAGGCGGCGGACATTGGGGTCGGCAACCAAGGCTTCGGGCGATCCGGAGAACAGCACCTGCCCGCCGTAAATGATGCAGGCGCGGTCGACGATGTCGAGTGTTTCGCGGACATTATGGTCGGTGATTAGAACGCCGATATTGCGCGTTTTCAAGTCCCTGACCAGATCGCGGATGTCCGAAATCGAAATCGGGTCGATCCCGGCAAAGGGTTCATCGAGCAGCATGATCGACGGGTTGGCGGCCAGCGCGCGGGCAATTTCGCAGCGTCGCCGTTCACCGCCCGACAGCGCCATTGCGGGCGCTGTGCGCAGCTTCGTCAAACCGAATTCACCGAGCAATTTGTCGAGCCGTTCGGCGCGCGCGCCGCGGTCTGGCTCGGCCATTTCAAGTACAGCGCTGATATTCTGCTCGACCGTCATGCCGCGAAAAATCGAGGTTTCCTGCGGCAAATAGCCAAGCCCGAGGATCGCGCGGCGGTACATCGGCAGGCTGGTAATATCTTCGCCATCAAGCATGATGCGTCCGCTATCGGGCTTCACCAAACCCATAATCGAATAGAAACAGGTTGTCTTACCCGCACCGTTCGGCCCGAGCAGTCCGACGACTTCGCCTTTTGCCACCGATAAAGATACGTCGGTCAGCACTGCGCGCTTGTCATAGCTTTTGGCAATCGAGATAACGCCAAGTCCCGATTGCAACCCGGCATCGGTTGTCGCGTCGGCGACCGGAGAAATTGCAGTCATGCTATCCATATCAAATTGTCGCCCGCGAATTGCGTTCTGGTTATGCCCGCAATACCTAATGAACGCTTGGCGCTAATGCAATTGGCATGATTTATGCGTGTCTGGGGTGGTTAGTTCTTGCGTTGCGGAACGGTAAAGGTCCCGGTCACGCGGCCGCCGCTGTTATTGACGCCCGGTGCACCGCCGCCGTTGATCGTCGAACGGCCGGAGTTCAGGTCGATCACCAAACGCCCGCCGTTCAGCCGGTTGGCCCCTTGCCGCAAATCGACATTGCCGAGCAAAGTGATGAGATTGGCATCAAGATCGTAGATCGCCGCATTGCTGGTTGCGCGCAGGTCGTCCTTGGTGATGGTCACCCCGCCGGTCGCATCGAGCCGGTTGACGTCGGTCTTGCCCTGGCTGGTGTAAGCGGCGGTAACCCGAGAGGATTTCAGCGTCAGCCCAGCCTGTGTCACAGTCACCCCGCCAGACAGCACGACTCGGTCGGCGCGGTCTTGCAGTTCGAGAGAGCCCGCCGAAAAGTCGACCGGCGCGTTGCTGTTATGATTACGGATCGATTGCGCCGGAGCCGTCGCCGAGATCAAAGCTGCGCCAATTGTCGCCGCCAACACACCGAGTTTGAAAGAACGGGTCATCTTGGGCCTCACTTAATCACATTCTGGTCGATACGCAAACGAACGCCGCCGTCGAGTCTGACAACGCGGGTATCGAGATCGGCGCTCATCCGGTCGGCCCGAAACGTGCCGACCTTGGTCCGACCGGTGACCGGACCGAAGCTCTGCATCTTCTTGGTCTTCAGCGCCAGTTCGACGTTGCTGGCGACAATGTCGTAACCAACCGACTGGAACGCCAACGGACCGTTCACACGCACCGTTTCCTTGTCGATGTCATAAAGCCCGCGACCGGCGGTTAACGAGGCCGGGCCGTCATTCATTATGATCCGCCCCTGCAAATCGGTCATTTTAAGCACCGGTTCGGCAGAACTTTTCTGAACGGCGCTGCCCGCACGCAGCGAGAATGGTTGGCCCTTGCTGTCTTCACCCCGGTAGAGCGCTTCGGTCAGGCGCATCCGTTCGCTCGCCATATTGACCTCGTCCTTGTCGAGAACGAAACTCAGTTCCTGATTGCCGGTGAACGGGCTGAATGCCAGCACTGCGACCAACGCGCCGATGATGCTTGGCAACACAACGCGAAGCGCACGGATCAGCCGGTCGTGCCTTCCGCCGGGTGTTGCCCATTTCTGCCGCTGGGTGCGTTCAAGGTCGGCTAGCTGTGACACGGTCTATTTATGCGTGCCCGAAGATATCTTGTTCCGGCCAGCCTGCGAGATCGAGGTCAGCACGGTGCGGCAGGAAGTCGAAACAGGCCTTGGCCAGATGAGTCCGCCCTTCGCGTTCCAAGCGAATTACGAACTCGTCGTACAGCCGGTGCAGGTACCGCACATCGCTTGCGGCATAATCCTTTTGCGCTTCGGATAAAGTCGGCCCACCCCAGTCGCTCGACTGCTGCTGCTTGGAAATATCGGTGCCCAGCATTTCCTTGACCAGTTCTTTCAGCCCGTGCCGGTCGGTATAGGTCCGGCAAAGCCGCGATGCGATTTTGGTGCAGAATACCGGCGTCGCCACCACATGCAGATAATGCGCGATAGCCGCCAGATCGAATCGGGCGAAGTGGAACAGTTTGAGCCTCGCCGGGTCGGCCAAAACGGCTCGCAAATTAGGTGCAGAAAAGTCACTATGCGGGCCGAAGCGAACCAGATGCTCGTCACCATTGCCATCCGAAATCTGCAACAAACACAACCGGTCACGCGGGGTAATCAGCCCCATAGTTTCAGTATCGACCGCGACCGGACCCTCCGCGAGCACGCCTGCCGGCAAATCTTCTT
>JANPAM010000482.1:0-6061 GCA_031429915.1 Sphingomonadales bacterium
GGTCTGCGTCTGCCATTATTAATTCCTTCATTTCGCTGATGTTGAAATTCTGATGAGTGCAACATTGCACTTGAGCTGTAATCGGTCAACGCAACGAAAATACACAGGCTAATCGATTTTATCGTTCGCCGATGATGATTACGATATTAGCGCCGTTACTATCATACCCGACCTTAACCCTTTTCGTGCTTGAAACTTCGCGTGCCCGCGCCGATGTAGGCATTAAGTAAAAAACATAATTCTCGTGGAGTATTTCATGCACGTTCCGTTCGACACCGTCCAAGCCCTCGTTCCCGTTGTCATCGAGCAATCGAACCGCGGTGAGCGCAGCTGGGACATTTTCTCAAGGCTACTGCGCGAACGTATCATTTTTGTGACGGGCGAAGTCGAAGACCAGATGGCGTCGATCATCACTGCTCAGTTGCTGTTCCTCGAATCGGACAATCCGAAAAAGGACATCTGGATGTACATCAATTCGCCGGGTGGTGTCGTTACCGCCGGCATGGCGATCCATGATACTATGCAATATATCCGTACCAAGGTTGGCACGGTTTGTATCGGGCAGGCGGCATCGATGGGCAGTTTTCTGCTGGCATCTGGCGAACCCGGTATGCGCGTGGCACTGACGAATGCACGGATCATGGTGCATCAGCCATCGGGCGGGTCGCGCGGCATGGCATCGGATATCGAAATTCAGGCCAAGGAAATCCTGCGGATTCGTAAGCGTTTGAACGATCTGTATGCCAAATATACAGGCAAACCGCTGAAGGATATCGAGAAGGCAATGGACCGCGATACGTTCCTTGAGGCCGACGAAGCCAAAGCATTCGGGCTAGTCGACGAAGTTTTCGACCGGCGACCAGCGGTTGCTGACAGCGACGCCGACAAATAAATTAGGCTTTCATCCACCACATTTGCTAAGATGGTGCTGGCTTTTTTGGCCTATTGATAAATTGAATCGCATCTTTAGGATGACGCTTCTATTACAGTTCGTGCGAAGTTAGGCGCGAAAAGCAGGACGATTTATGACGAAGTTGAGCGGATCCGATACCAAGAGCACTCTTTATTGCTCTTTCTGCGGCAAGTCGCAGCATGAAGTCCGCAAGCTGATTGCAGGACCAACCGTGTTCATCTGCGATGAGTGTGTTGAACTTTGCAACGATATCATTCGCGAGGAAACTAAGGGCACGCTGACCGGGCGCAAAGAAGGGGAAGTGCCTACCCCACAGGAAATCTGTGAAGTGCTGGACGATTATGTCATAGGCCAGCCGCAGGCTAAGCGCGTGCTTTCGGTTGCGGTTCACAATCACTACAAACGGCTCAACCACGGTGCCAAGGGTGCCGATGTCGAACTCGCGAAGTCGAATATCTTGCTTGTCGGGCCAACCGGTTGCGGTAAAACCTTGCTCGCTCAAACGCTTGCCAAAACATTCGACGTGCCGTTCACAATGGCCGACGCAACCACGCTTACCGAGGCCGGTTATGTCGGCGAAGATGTCGAAAATATCATCCTCAAGCTGTTGCAGGCGTCAGATTATAATGTCGAGAAAGCGCAGCGCGGCATTGTTTACATCGATGAGATCGACAAGATCAGCCGCAAGGCGGAGAATCCGTCGATTACCCGCGATGTCAGCGGAGAGGGCGTTCAGCAGGCTTTGCTGAAGCTGATGGAAGGCACGACCGCGTCTGTCCCGCCCCAAGGCGGCCGCAAACATCCGCAGCAGGAATTCTTGCAGGTAGACACCACGAACATATTGTTCATCTGCGGCGGAGCTTTTTCAGGCCTCGAGAAGATCATCTCGAACAGGCTTGAAGGCAAGTCGATTGGCTTCGGTGCGCACGTCGCTGACCCCGACGAACGCCGCACGGGCGAAGTTTTGAAACAGGTCGAGCCCGAAGATTTGCTCAAATTCGGACTCATACCGGAATTCGTTGGCCGTTTGCCGGTCACCGCCACGCTTGAAGACCTCGATATTGGCGCGCTCGTCAAAATCCTGTCGGAACCCAAAAACGCGCTGGTCAAGCAGTACCGCAAGCTCTTCGAAATGGAGGATGTGGGGCTTAGCTTCACCGAGGATGCGCTCGAAGCAATTGCCAAAAAGGCGATTCAGCGCAAAACCGGTGCGCGTGGGCTTCGTTCGATCTTGGAAGCGATATTGCTCGATACGATGTTCGACCTGCCGACGTTCGATGGGGTTGATGAGGTGGTAATCGACAAGGATGTCGTTGCGGGCAGCAAAGCGCCGGTACTGGTATATGCCAAGTCGTCGAAAGCCGAGAAAGAAGACGCAGCCTGATCGGTGCCCCGCGCACTGTTGCACAATCGCCACAACTGCTAAAAATATTCTGGATTTCCTTGATGTGCACAGCTTGCTGCACCGCAGAACTTTGCGCGCGCGTGCCATGCCGTTAAAGGCGAATCATCCGAGACCGAATCTGTCATCTAACTGACATTTTCTGTCTTCAAGGGGTTCGCAGGATCAATTCCGCCATCATGATTCGGGCCATAGACCCGTACATTTAGGAGTGGCGGAAAGTGAAAATTCAAAGGGGTTATACTCATGCAAGTCCGTTATTATCTCGCCGCAAGCGCCGCTGCGCTCTCGATTGCGACCGTTCTCGCTACGCCCGCCATGGCGCAGGAAACCACTTCGTCTGTGCGCGGCACCGTCGAAAGCCCGAATGGCCCGGTTGCAGGTGCGACGGTGACCGTCACTCACGAACCGTCGGGCACGTCCGCAACGAGCACGACCGACGCAGCGGGTAATTTTAGTGCAAATGGCCTTCGAATTGGTGGACCATTCACTGTTACGGTTGAAGCTGATGGCTTTGAGAGCGCTCGGGTAACTGACCTCTCGTTGAGCGCGGGTCAGGCGGTCCGTCTGCCCGTCGTTTTACAGGGGCAGCAAGAAATCGTTGTTACAGCTTCCGCCCTGCAAGGCGCGAGCGACACTTCCACTGGTCCCATAACAACGCTCAATCGTGAAGATATCGAAGGTGTTGCGTCGATAAACCGCGATATCCGTGACCTTGCACGGCGTGATCCATTCGCTACGATTGATCTCACTAATAGCCGGACAATTGAAATCGCTGGCCAAAACGGCCGTCTTAATCGATTTTCTGTGGATGGTGTTGGTTTCGGGGACGACTTCGGACTCAACAATGGCGGACTGCCTACCAATCGCGGCCCGGTTCCATTTGAAGCCATTGAGCAACTTTCGGTAAAAGTAGCGCCCTTCGACATCAGCGAAGGCAACTTCCAGGGTGGTGCAATTAACGTTGTCCTGCGTTCAGGCGGCAATAAGTTTCGCGGAGGTGCATTTTATACCTACACCGACGACAGCTTAACCGGTGACAGCACTAAAGGTGTCGATCTCAATCTTAATTTTAAATCGAAACAATATGGTGGAGTTCTGTCTGGACCCATTTTCAAAGACAAGCTGTTCTTCATGGCGGCTTACGAACGCACCGAAGAAACCACACCTTTTGACAGTGGACCGCAGGGTCAGGGTTTTGCGGCCCCGATCCCTAATCTTTCCCAAGCTCAGGTGGACCAAGTCAGCGGACTTGCGAAAAGCGTCTATAATTACGACACGCTGGGCGTCATTCGTAACGCCGACGAGACAGACGAGAAACTTGCGGTAAAGCTCGATTGGAACGTTACCGATGACCACCGGGCGTCGTTCACCTACATTCGCAGTGTTGGCGACAACGGTTTTCAGCGAAACACCTCAACTAGCTTAACCGCACCTTCGCTGGGTTTGTTCTCGACGGGGTACCAATTGACCGAAGAAGTCAACACCGGCGTTGCACAAGTCAACTCAAGCTGGTCGGACGATTTTTCGACCGAAGTGCGTGTACGTTACAGCGATTATAACCGTGGCCAAATTTCCTTTGGTGAAAAAACCCTTGGCCAGATTTCGGTCTGTCTGGATCCAACATCTGTCGGTAGCGCTACGGCCTGCACAACCGGCGTCCCTCGCGTGGTTTTTGGACCTGACCAGTTCCGTCACTCCAACAAGTTGAATACTGAAAACTTTGGGGCTGAGTTCAAGGCGACGCTTGATGCGGGCGACCACACTTTCAAGATGCAGGTGGGATACACTGATCTCAGTACATTCAACCTCTTCGTGGCAAACAGCTTGGGCGTGGTTTATTTTGACTCGCTTGCAGATTTTCAAAATCGCCGCGGTGGTTCGCTCACGTTGCAAAATGCGGTGCCGAGCCTTGATCCCAACGATGGTGCCGCTAATTTTGCAGCGCAGACTTATACGTTCGGTTTGCAGGACGACTGGCAGGCTACCGAAGATTTAACGCTCACAATCGGTGCTCGCTATGACCTCCTCGGTAGCGGTGACCGCCCTCCGTTGAACAACAATTTTGTCCAGCGTTACGGCTTTTCCAACCGCGAAACTTTTGCCGGCAAAGGCGTTCTTCAACCGCGCGTCGGCTTTAACTGGAACGCTACCGAACGTTTGATTGTTCGCGGTGGCGTCGGTATATTTGCTGGCGGATCGCCAAATGTATTCCTCTCGAACAGTTATTCCAATACTGGTCAGTTGACGAACCAAATCAACATCCTGCGCGACGCGACGTGCAACACCGCAGGTACCCTGTGTTCGGATGCGCTGAATGGCATGGCACTCACCAGCTTTCCCGGATCGGTAAATAACTTCCTAGCCACAAACACTGCTTCGCTGGCTTCTGCGCCTGTTAATGCGGTTGATCCGAAACTTAAGCTCGCTCGCCAGCTTCGCGCGACTCTCTCGGTGGATTACGACGCCGACCTCGGCCCGCTGGGTGATGGCTGGTTGTTGGGCGCTAACGTCCTTTATGGTAATGTTCTTCAGGGCTATACGTGGTCCGACATCCGTTCGGTTGCAATTGGCACATTGCCCGATGGCCGTGCGCGCTTCAACATTCTGCCCGGCCAGACCGGGACTAATCAGGACTTGTTGATGACCAATGATACGCGCGGGCGTTCTTATATCGGCGTTGTTCGCATCGAAAAGAGCTTCGATTTCGGCCTTAACATCGGGGGCAGTTACACGCGCTCCGATGTGAAAGATGTGAACGCAATTACGTCAGCTACGGCGAGTTCGCTATACGGGAATAACGCGTCAATCGACAGCAATGGCGCTTCTTATGGCCGTTCCATCTATGAAATTAAGGATCAGTGGAAGTTCAACATTGGCTTCAAAACCCAGCTATTCGGCGATAATGACACGCGCTTCAACCTGTTTGGTGAATACCGGTCGGGTCGCCCTTACAGTTTAACACTACTTGACGCGACCGGTGGACGCTCACCGGTGTTCGGCACCGTAGGCACCAGCGGCAACCCGCTGATCTACGTCCCCACGACCGGCGATTCGAAGGTATCGTTTGCCACTACGACCGATGCGACCAACTTTGAATCGCTTATCACGCGCTTTGGACTGGACAAATATCGGGGTAGCATTCTGCCAAAGAACACACAGACTTCGCCTGACTTCTTCAAGGTCGATTTGAATGTTAGTCAGGAATTGCCACTCTTTGTCGGTAACGCTAAAATTCGGTTGTTTGCGGATGTCGAAAATGTCCTGAACCTGATTGACAGCGATTGGGGTGCTCTGCGTCAAGTGCCATTTAGTTACACTGCTGGCGTTGCTACCGTTCAGTGTCTATCAGTCGCAACAGCTACCGGCACGACCCCGGCAGCAGGTGTAGTGAACACGGCTACCACGCAATCATGCGCTCAGTATCGATATTCGGGAGTTCGTGACCCCAACATCAACCTGGTTACGCGCCAGTCGCTTTATGGCATCCGCGTAGGTGTTAAAGTCACATTCTAAGCGAAGCGAGATAGCATCATGTAAACGGCGGGGCTTCGGCTCCGCCTTTTTATTTGTAGATGCAACTGTCCAGTCCGTCGCGCTGCACCACCCTGATCCGCGCCGCAATGCTGTTGCCATAACGACGGGTGAAGCCGCTGGCGCCGTTGACCGCGCGCTTCTTGGGCGAGGGTAGGGCTGCGATAATTCGGGCCGCCTCTAAGCGCGAAAGATTCTTGGCGCTTTTCTTG
>JANPAM010000483.1:0-2012 GCA_031429915.1 Sphingomonadales bacterium
GTTCGACGCTCGATTGACCCAGCATCTGGGCAAAAAGCTCGACAAGATGGATTTGAAGACCGAGGTCGATGCCGAAGTAGCTCGCTCGGCAGTCGAGACGGGCAGTTTCAGCGTCAGTAGCGTTGAAACCAAACCAGTGACCCGCAACCCGCAGCCGCCGTTTACAACCTCGACCCTGCAACAGGAAGCTGCGCGAAAGCTTGGGTTTTCGGCCAGCCATACGATGCGCGTTGCCCAAGGGCTCTATGAAGACGGCGCGATTACTTACATGCGGACTGACGGTGTGCAAATGGACCACAGCGCCATTTCGGCTGCACGCAAAACCATCTCGGACCGGTTCGACAGCGGATACTTGCCAGAAAAACCGCGCATTTATCAAACCAAGGCGAAGAATGCGCAGGAAGCGCATGAAGCCATCCGCCCCACCGATTTTGGCAAGGACAAGGCGGGTTCGGGCGATCACGGTCGTCTGTATGACTTGATCTACAAACGCGCGATGGCAAGCCAGATGGCGTCGGCCCGGATGGAGCGGACGACAGTCGATTTGCTCGATGGCACCGGTCAAACCGGGCTTCGGGCGACGGGCCAAGTGATGAAATTTCCCGGATTTCTGGCGGTCTACGAAGAAGGTCGGGATGACGCCGACGGTGAAGATGCGGCCCTGTTGCCAGCGATGGTTGCCGGTGACGTGCCGGCAAAACATGCGGTCGAAAAGACCCAGCACTTCACTCAACCACCACCACGCTTTTCCGAAGCAAGCCTGGTGAAACGCCTCGAAGAACTGGGCATTGGTCGGCCTTCGACCTATGCTTCGACGATTCAGGTGTTGAAAGATCGATCCTATGTCATGGTCGAAAAAAACCGTTTTTTTGCAGAGGAATCGGGCCGATTATTGACGGCATTTCTCGAACGATTTTTCGAGCGCTATGTGGCTTATGATTATACCGCGGGTCTGGAAGACCAGCTCGACGAGATCAGTGGCGGCCGTGCGCAGTGGCAGAAATTTCTCGAAGCCTTCTGGAAAGACTTCAAACCAATAACCGCCGAGGTAATGGAGCAGAAACCGTCGGAAATTACGGCCGAGCTCGATATATTCCTGTCTCCCTATCTGTTCCCCGAGCGCGACGATGGCAGCGATCCCCGGCTATGCCCTAAATGCGGCGAGGGCAGGCTTGCGCTTCGCGGTGGCAAATTCGGTGCCTTCGTTGCGTGCTCGAATTATCCAGAATGCAAATTCACTCGGAAATTCGCTCAACCGGGCGGTGCAAACGATGCGGTCGATACTGGTCCCGAAGTTTTGGGCACTCATCCAGTAACCGGCGTCGAAGTTAGCCGTAAATCTGGTCGGTTCGGGCCGTATTTTGAAATGACGACCGAAGACGTGGTGAAACGTGCGTCGATTCCGAAGGATGTTCCGGCTGAAGATCTCGGTCTTGAATGGGCGGTGAAGCTGCTTTCGCTCCCCCGAACCGTTGGCACCCATCCCGAAAGCGGCGAGCCGGTCACAGCCAGCATTGGTCGTTATGGCCCTTATCTAGCCCACTCCGGCAAATACGCCCGGTTGCAGTCGACTCTCGAAGTGTTCGAGACCGGCATGAACAGCGCCGTCGTCAAATTGGCCGAAGCGTTAGCCAATCCGGGCCGTGGGCGCGGAGCTGCTCGTGCGCCTCTACGCGAACTTGGCAAGCACCCGCGAACCGAAGCCGAGATCAAACTAATGGAAGGGCGTTTTGGCCCTTATGTGACCGACGGCACGACTAATGCGACGCTGCCCAAGTCAGTCGCTCCTGACGAATTGACGCTTGAAGAAGCCGCCCAGTTGATCGATGCCCGCGCCGCGCTTGGCCCGCCAAAGGGTAAAAAGAAGAAGGCGCCGGTGAAGAAAAAAGCTGCACCGAAGAAAAAGGCGGCAGCTAAACTCAAGGCGAAGGTGGCTAAAACATAAACGTGTCGTCATCCTGAACTTGTTTCAGGATAACGCACCACCGCCGCTTGTTATCCTGAAACAAGTT
>JANPAM010000484.1:0-2621 GCA_031429915.1 Sphingomonadales bacterium
TAATCGGGCACGATGCCACTGATGGTAAGTACCTGATCGAGCATTTCGCGGTGTTGCGCACTGACCAGCACTTCGCATAACAATTCGGTTTGCGCTTTAAGTGCGTTAATTACGGGAAATAGTTTTATTGCTTCAGGTCGCGTACCAAAAATCACCATCGTTTTGTACATGTAAGCGCGCCTTGTAGTTCAACCTGCCGGATGCTTATTCGGGTACACTCAAGTGGTTAAAAAGTCACGACATCTCACTAAAAATTAACGGTGACGGTTTGAGGCTGGGTGGAATAGGTGCCTGTGCGAAGATAAAAAAATTACCTTATTCACGAGCTGCTAGCTCAATTTCTTCCGTTACGGCAAGCGTAGTATAGCACCTCTGTAAGATGAATTTCCCGCTAAACAGTTTGTGTTATCGCCCTGAAAGGTGCGGTTTCCCGGATGATGGGAGGTTGACTCACCCCCTTAAGGCGCTGCAAGATTGCATCAAAGATTGGGAGAGTATCCATGCAGTCGGTCACCACACAACAACATGACGACGTTCTCGTAGTTCTCGTCAACAATCCACCAGTTAATGCGCTCAGTTGGCATGTGCGCCAAGGCCTGCATGACGGGTTTACCGAAGCATTAGCTGACGATTCGGTAAAGGCGATTGTGCTTCGCTGCGATGGTTCGACTTTTATCGCGGGTGCCGACATCACCGAATTTGGTAAACCGCCGCAGGGCCCTGATTTCAATGCTGTGCTCAACATGATCGAGGGTTCGTCAAAGCCAGTCGTCGCAGCAATCCACGGTACCGCGCTTGGTGGTGGGCTGGAAACGGCGTTGGTTTGTCATTACCGGATTGCGGTTCCGTCGGCAAAGCTTGGCGTGCCTGAAGTCAAACTCGGGCTGTTACCTGGTGCGGGAGGAACCCAGCGTTTGCCGCGTCTCGTCGGTGTCGAAGCGGCAGCGACGATGTGCTCGCTCGGTGAACCGGTTCCGGCCGCGAAAGCAAAGGATATGGGTCTCATTGATGCGCTGGCGGGCGAAGCGACGCTTGGCGATGATGCGATTGCTTTCGCTCGGGAGATGATCGTCAAAGGTCCGCGCCCGACTCGTTCCCTGCCAGTTAATGGCGATGTTGCGGTAATCGAACAGTTGAAGGTTACAAACGCACGCAAGTGGAAGGGCTTCGAAGCGCCCTACGCAAATCTCGCATGTGTAGAGGCGGCAACGCGCTTGCCATTTGATGAGGGGCAGGCATTCGAACGAAGCCAATTTATGAAACTTATGGGCGGTTCGCAGTCCGCAGCGCAGCGCCATATGTTTTTTGCCGAACGCCAAGCAGCGAAGATCGATGGCTTGCCAAAAGATTTGCCGCTGCGCGATATCAAAAAGGTCGGCGTTATTGGTGCCGGGACTATGGGCGGCGGAATTTCCATGAATTTCCTGGCAGCGGGCATTCCGGTGACGATTGTTGAAATGGTGCAGGAAAATCTAGATCGCGGTGTCGGCGTCATCCGCAAAAATTATGAGGCTTCCGCCGCCAAGGGACGGTTCACGACCGAGAAGGTAGAGGCGATGATGGCGGCTTTGACGCCGACGCTGTCGCTGGACGTTTTTGCAGTTTGCGACTTGATCATCGAGGCCGTGTACGAAAGCATGGACGTTAAGAAAGAGGTGTTCGGCAAGCTCGATGCGATTTGCAAACCGGGCGCGATTTTGGCTTCGAACACTTCTTACCTGAATGTCGATCAAATCGCGGCCAGCACATCGCGACCGCAGGATGTGCTTGGTATGCACTTCTTCTCGCCAGCTAATGTCATGAAATTGCTAGAGGTTGTGCGGGGCGAAAAGACCGCGCCTGATGTGCTCGCGACTGCAATGGCGATTGGCAAAAAAATTGGAAAGGTCGCGGTCGTTTCGGGCGTGTGCGACGGCTTTATTGGCAACCGGATGCTCTCGAAACGTCAGCAACCAGCCAACGCGTTGTTGATGGAAGGGGCATTGCCCGACCAGATCGACAAGGTGTTCACCGATTTCGGTTTCCCGATGGGGCCGTTCCAGATGAGCGACCTTGCCGGGCTCGACATCGGTTGGCACCGGGATCCATCGCGGGTTGAAACGCTACGTGATGCGCTGTGCGCCGCCGGTCGTTTCGGGCAAAAGAACGGCAAGGGCTTTTACGACTATGACGAAAAGCGCAACCGGACACCCAGCGCGGAGGTGGACGCGATTATCGAAGATTTCCGTTCGAAATCCAACTTGGCCAAGCGCGAAATTACCGATCAGGAGATTATCGAGCGGTGCCTCTACCCGATGGTCAATGAGGGACATTTGATCCTCGAAGAAGGAATGGCGCAGCGTCCATCGGACATCGATGTCGTGTGGATATACGGCTATGGCTGGCCGATTTACTGCGGTGGACCAATGTTCTGGGGTGATCTCGAAGGTGCTGGTAACATCGTTGCCGCGCTTGAAAAGAACGGTGTGAAGGTCGCGGAAAGTTTGAAAGCGAAGGCCTGATTCGCTAGTTCGCGAGTTCCACAGATATCAGCCACGCGGTTTCTGGCAGGTTCAGAGGCAATGCAAGACCGGTTTCCGCCAGCACCTGCCCTGACAGGACCATGCCGTTACGCCACCCAT
>JANPAM010000485.1:0-1842 GCA_031429915.1 Sphingomonadales bacterium
GTCGGATGCGGGCGGCCTTCCTCATCGACCCATAGACTGTCATCAACCGAAAGCGTCCCGCCAGCCGCCGCAAAAGCCCAGCTGCTGCCCCCAGCCGTTCGAAGCAAAGCCGTCTGCGTATTTTCAGTCGGCGTAATCTCGATCTCCGGCCCGAGATGAAAGCGAACGTGAACTGGCTTGCCGTCTTTGGGTTTTCCCTGCGGCAGCAGCGTGTCCTCACCGCGCAATTCCATGCCGTCCGATCGAAGGATCAGTCGCCGCGAATGGGTGTAACCATAGGCTCTGGCATAGCCGTCATGGCTTGCCTCAATGCGCGTGGCGTCGTCGACATCGCGGCGGTCGAGACCGACTTCGGTTACGCCCTTGCCCAATTGCCCACCCGCCAGGATAGCGGTCGAATTGCTGTCGTCTATACACAAGGTCGAGTGCGCAGCCGTTGTGCGCAATCCCCGTGCCAGTGCCGCCGGGATGGTTGCGCCGACCAGGGCCGAACCGCCGCAATTGACGATGATTCGCTGTGCCCCGTGCGATAGCTCGAATGCCAAAGTGGATGCACATCCCGCAGCTGATTGCCGTGCCAGCGGCGGCGGCCCGGCGTCGAGCAGCAGAACCGAATTGCCCGCCGATACCCGTTGATAGCCCCAATCGAGCGCCTGCCTTTGCGGACGCGCGCGGACGCCGCTGGCCGCGACCAACGCTTCGATGGTCTGGGGGCCAACATGCGCCGATCCTTGCCACGCGCCAAGGCCGCCATCGCTGTGAGTCAGCCCGAGCAAGGCTGGAACCGCGCGACCCAGTGCTTCGAGCAGATATTCGGGGACCAGCTCGTCGCGCGCGAGAAAGCATTGCTTGAGCAGGCTCAACAGCCCGATCAATTCCATCAACTGTACCGGCGAACGCGACACCACGCCGCCATCGGCAAACACCGTCCGGCTGAGGCTTTCCTCAAGTCCGCTTTCGCCGACCGCGCGGCGGGCTTTGCCGTCGGGCAGCAGCAAAGAGGCAGCAACCACCCCTGCCCAGCCCAGCGTCTTGGCAAAATGATTTGAGGCACGCGGCGCCGACTGGTCGAGATGACGGGCGACCCGAGCGAAATGGTTGATGACACGGCTACGATAAATCGGGTCGGTGCTGGTCAGCAGGAACGGGGAAGCTGCTGCCATGTTCATCAGTCGCCAGGCGGCGTTGTCTACGCGCCAAGCCGGTTCGCGCGTTTTCATGCCATTGGCTACCAGCCAGCTATCGGCAATCGCGGCAGCATCGGGAGCGCCGTCGGCGCGGTTGGTGGCGGCACCCAGATCGCGCAGCCAATCGAACCGGTGGATATAATCGGTCATCGCTGGCGGCAACGCGAGATGGGCATAATCGAGGCCTTCGACTGCCTGCTCAAAACCCTGATAATGGAATTTGCCGAGACGAAGCGATTGTCCGCGAGCAGCGTTTCCCGCCAGTGGGTCTTGCGGCACCGCGAGTAGCCGCAAAGGCACCTTGCCTTTTAACCGCCCGTTATGCAGCGGCGTGCGCCATGTCATCTTGTAAAATTGGAGAGACAGACGTTCGAAGAAATTCTGGCCCGCGCCTTTGGGCCTGACGATCAACGCGCCCTTCCGGTTTTCATTGCCCCCGTCATCGCTGTCGGTCATCCACCCCTCAACGCCCGGATATTGGCGGCATAAGCCTCCGGGCCGCCTTTGAAGGTTGCAGTGCCAGCGACCAATGTATCAGCCCCTGCCGAAATCGCCAGCGGCGCGGTTTCGACCGTGATGCCGCCATCGACCTCAAGCCTGATATCGCGGCCGGTCTTCTCGATCATCTTGCGGACTGCTTCGATCTTTCGGAGTT
>JANPAM010000486.1:0-2195 GCA_031429915.1 Sphingomonadales bacterium
GGGTGGTCCGAATAGAACCATTGCAAACAGCGCATTGCCAATCGCCCCCCATAACATCGACCACGCCAGCACGGTAACCACCGGGAAGCGGCTGACCTTGTTCGAAGCCTGAACCACATTGGCGACCGATGCAGACATTACCGCCAGCAGCGTAAGACCGGTGCCTATCAGCACCTGTTCGCCGCCAACGGGTGCTACGCGGTATTCGCGCAGGATGAGGAGAGCGACCCCGACCACGGCGATTGCCGAGCCAAACCAGAACGATGGCGCGACCTTTCTGCCCAGCCACCACCGCCCTAGAATCGCATTCGGCATAATCAGCAGTGCGAATAGAACTGCGACCAATCCGGACGTGATGTAACGTTCGGCGACGTAGACAAAGTTGAAATTGAGCGCGAATTGCAACGCGCCAAGTAACACCGCCCAGCGCTGTCCATTGCGGTCGAGCTTCATCGGCAACTTTAAAATCCGCGCCAGAATGAACATTCCCGTCGCGGCGATGATAAAGCGATAGCATACCGACCACGCTGGCGGAACGACGCCCAGCTGATCGCGGATGACAAGCCATGTCGATCCCCAGATTACCGATACAAGCAGGAACGGCAGCAAAATGCGCGGTGTGAACAGGCCAGGTTCGGCTAGCAACCCAGCTTTAAGATCGCTCACAACCTGGCAATAGCTTGGGCGAGTGGCTTCATATCCTCCGCCTTATGGTGCCAACTGGTCACAAGCCGCGCGGCGCCTTCGCCCCAATCGAAAAAGTCGAAGCCCTGGCTGCGCAACGTGGCGGCTTCGTTGGCGGTTAGCTTTATGAAAATCTCGTTGGCTTCGGCGCGATGGAGCAATCGTCCGGTCGCAGCGGTGGCAACAATCTGCGCTGCCGCATTAGCCGTGCGCGCATTTTCAAGCCATAAATCCCCGTCGAGCATCGCCAGCAACTGCGCCGCCAAGAACCGTCCCTTGCTTTGCAGATGCCCAGCGCGCTTGCGGCGATAGCGGGCGGCATCGGCCGGCGCCGGATCGAAATAGACCAACGCCTCAGCGCCCATGCCGCCATTTTTCACAAAGCCGAAGCTCAACACATCGACGCCTGCGCGAACGGTAATATCGGCGGGGTGGCACCCAACCGAAGCAATTGCATTCGCAAAACGCGCGCCATCCATATGAAAGCCGAGGCCGCGTGATTTGCAGACTGCGCCAAGCGCTGACACCTCGTCGGGCGAATATACCAATCCATATTCGGTAGCGTTGGTGATCGACAATGCGGCAGCCTGCACCTGATGCACATCGTCACGGATTGAATCGAGCAAAGCCCATACCGCATCCGGCGAAACCTTTGCCCCTTCGCCTTCGATCAGCATCAATTTTGCGCCGCCTGTATAAAATCCCGGCGCGCCGCATTCGTCGACTTCGATATGCGCTTCCCGATGACAAATAACGCCCTGATGCGGCTGGACCAGCGAGCCGAGTGCTAAGCAGTTCGCTGCTGTCCCGGTCGCCGCCCACAACACCGCAACTTCGTGTTCGAACACTTCGGAAAACGCAGCGTCGAGCCGCTGGCTCAAGGCATCGCCATCATAAGCGGTATCAACCGCATTAGCATCGGCAATGGCTTGCATAACTTTCGGATGTACCGGCGCCGCATTATCGGAAAAAAATCGCATGAGTTCGCACAAGGCGAAACGCCGCTTCTGGTCAAGCAATATCAGGAGAATGGTGCTGCTGGGGAGGATTGAACTCCCGACCTCGTCATTACCAAAGCAAGGGAAGCGCGGCTGGAATGTGAGGTTATCCAAGGGTTCTGGGCCAACGCGGTTTTGCTTTTGCCGATAACCCACGCCAGACCCAAACTGTCCGGAGTTGCCAATTTGGCGTTTTCCTATTGAAAGTTCGTTGGTCCAATAGAATTGGAAAAAGTGACCTACGCTGGACCTACGGACGGCTTGTTAATGCATTGGAACTCATGACGGATATCGGTCCATCTTACGGAGCGGTTGGCGCCGTCACGCTAGGTCGCCACCTATTGAACTCGTGTGGTAAGATTTCGACAAACGATTGGTCGTCCATCTCTTGAGGATCGAAAGTTAAGTCTAGCTGACGAAGTACAATTCCGAACCGTCGCGCGCTACCCGAGCGTTACCGGCAACGCCAGTTTTTGGTCGACCTTTAGTCTCGTCGAAATAAAGCAGATTGGC
>JANPAM010000487.1:0-2024 GCA_031429915.1 Sphingomonadales bacterium
CTTTGCCCCGAATGTCGCGAGCCAGTGCAGGCGGACGGTAGTGTCGTGTCGCTGCTCGGCTTCGACCGTGGCACCGTGGTCTATCAGGCGGTCGGCTGTCCGGCATGTGCCAACACTGGCTATCAGGGCCGCATTGGCGTGTTCGAAGCGGTGCGGGTCGATGAAACCATCAGGCGGCTAATCAACGACGGCGGCGATGAAGCAATCCTCGCTCGCCACGCCTTCTTAAACCACTCCAATTTGAGCGCAGCGGCGCGCAAGCTGGTTCGTTCGGGTCATACCACGCCCGAAGAGGCAATCCGCATTTCGCGGCGCGAAGACATCACCGAAAATGCCTGATTTCGCGTATCACGCGATTGACCCCGACGGCCGCGAACGGCGCGGGCGGATTGCGGCGGCAAACGACGATGTCGCGCGCGAGCGATTGACGCTGAAAAAACTCTATATCGTCAGCGTTGCCCCTGCGACCGCTGCTCCATCGGTCATGGCCAATATGCCGTTACGGCGTAAGGCGAGGCTGAACGCGAAACAGCTCACTTTGTTCACTAGGCAAATGTCGTCGCTGGTTCAGGTCAGCCCGCTCGAAGAAGCGCTGCGAACGATCAGTCGCCAGAGCGAACAGCCGCATGTTCGAACGATATTGTCCGAAGTGCATTCAGGCGTGGTCGAAGGCCAGCGATTGTCGGAGGCGATGCGCCGCGAACCAGCAAGCTTTCCCGCCCTATACCGAGCGATGATCGCGGCTGGCGAAGGTGCTGGCACATTGCCGCTCATCACCGAGCGGCTTGCGGCACTCCTCGAACGGCAGGCCGAAATGCGCGGCAAACTGATCGGGGCGCTGGCCTATCCGATCGTGCTGTCGCTGGTCGCGATCCTCGTGGTGATGGGCCTGATGGTCTCGGTTGTCCCGCGCGTCGTCGAACAGTTCGACAATGTCGACCAGCAACTGCCGCTGATTACGCGCGTAGTCATCGGCATTTCGGCGTTTCTCGCAAGCTACTGGTGGGCGATCCTGATTGCGGTCGTCATCGGCAGTCTGATTTTCTGGCAGGCCCTAAAACAGCCAGCGTTCCGGCTTTCGGTTGACCGGACGGTGCTCCGCGTCCCGCTGCTCGGCAAACTGTTGCGCAACCTACATGCCGCGCGGATGGCGCGGACGCTGGCAACGATGGTCGCCAGCCGCCTGCCTTTGCTCGAAGGGCTTCGGCTGACCGGCGGGACCATCCACAACAAGGTGCTCTCGGGCGCGAATGACGACATCGTCGAGGCGGTGCGAAGCGGCGGCAGCCTGTCGGGCGCAATGCGGACCAGCGGCGTGTTCCCACCTTTGCTCGTCTATCTGACGGCTAGCGGCGAAAGCGCTGGCCAGCTCGACCTGATGCTCGAACGAGCCGCCGAATATCTCGAACGCGAATTCGACAATTTTACCAGCGCTGCCTTGTCGTTGCTCGAACCACTAATCATCGTTGCGATGGGCGGCGTCGTTGCCGTCATCATATTGGCAATTCTTTTGCCTATCCTCCAACTGCAAAACCTGACCGGGATCTGATCATGCTTCGAGTTCTGTTCCACCTCCTTACCGATATGTCGTTCCCACACGCCAAATTTCGCCGCAAGACCAAGGTCCAGCGGAATGGCTTCACGCTCGTCGAAATGATGGTGACCCTGTTTATCCTGGCGTTGCTGACAACCGTCGTCGCAATCAACGTGTTGCCCAATCAGGACAAGGCGATGGTGCAGAAAGCCAAGGCCGACATCGCGGTGTTGGGGCAGGCGCTGGAGACATACCGGCTCGACAATCTGACCTATCCCGATGCGGGCGCTGGATTGCAGGCGCTGATGACGCCGCCCGCAACCGGCGGCGGTCGAACCGAAGGCTATATCAAGAAATTGCCCAATGATCCGTGGGGCCGCCCGTATCAATACAGCAATCCGGGCCGTGAAGGTGCGTTTGATATTTATTCGCTTGGCGCAGACGCGGCGCCCGGCGGCGAGAATGACAATGCGGATATCTACGGCGATTA
>JANPAM010000488.1:0-1880 GCA_031429915.1 Sphingomonadales bacterium
TAGACGCTCACGTTGCGGACGATCTCAACGCCCGGCGTATTCGTCGGCACAATGAACATCGACATGCGGCCGTGCGGTGGATTGTCTGGATCGGTCACTGCCATCACGATCAAAAATTCCGACCAGCGGCCATTGGTTGAAAACCATTTCTCGCCGTTGATGACCCATTCATTGCCTTGTTCGACGGCGCTGGTTGTGAACATCGTCGGGTCGGATCCACCCGCTGGCTCAGTCATTGAAAAGGCCGAGACCATTTCGTTGTTGAGCAGCGGCATGAGATATTTCTCTTTCTGCTCGTCCGTACCGTAATGGGCAATAATTTCGGCGTTGCCGGTGTCCGGAGCCTGGCAGCCGAATACAATTGGAGCGAATCCGGAGCGTCCGAGAATTTCGTTCATCAGGCCGAGCTTCACTTGCCCATACCCCTGACCGCCGAGTTCAGGCCCCAAATGACAGGCCCAAAGCCCTTGTTTTTTTACTTCTTCCTGAAGCGGTCTAACATGCTTGTTCCGTAGCGGATTTTTGACATCATAGGGATGGAAACCGAGAAAAACGAGCGGCTCGACATGCTCTTTTACGAACGCGTCCATCCATTCCAGCTTTTCTGAAAATTCCGGGTCCGTCTCAAAATCCCAAGCCATCCTTGAGTCTCCTATGTATTTCCTTTTGTCGAATCACCATACCCAGTGTTTGAATTATGGCAAGAGGTCGAAGCTTGCATCTTGCGATAGCGGCGTTAGGAATCTGTCACGGCGATAATGTCGCATTTATTTAGAGAGGAAAATTATGCGGCTAACCGCTCCGCGAATCGCACCTGTCGATCTCGATACTCTCGATGACGACCAGCGCGAGGCGTTGTCACCATTCTTAGCCACTGGCCGCGTATTGAATATCTTCCGCACGCTCGCCCACGCGCCAAAGGCGTTGACCCGCTTCAATCAGTGGGGCGGCTACATATTGTCAAAACGCAACAGCCTGTCGGAACGTGATCGCGAACTGGTGATTTTGCGTACCGGCTTCAATTGCAGGTCGGGTTATGAATGGACCCAGCATGTGCCCATCGGCATTCGCGCCGGTCTGACCGAAGCAGAAGTCGAGCGGATCAAGGCCGGTCCCGATGACGATGGCTGGGAGGAACGCGACCGAGCGATGTTGCGCGCCGCCGACGATCTCAACCGCGATTTCTTCGTCAGCGACTCGAACTGGGCGGCGTTATCTTTCTTTACTGACAAACAGAAAATGGATCTGGTGATGTCGGTCGGGCAGTACACGCAGGTGTCGATGATGCTGAACAGCTTCGGCGTCCAACTCGATGAGGGTCAGACGCTCGATCCGGCGCTGGATGCTCGTTGAGATGAACACGCGCCTTGCTGGAAAAGTCGCAATCATCGTTGGCGCTGGGCAGACCCCGGGTGAGACGATTGGTAACGGCCGCGCCATCGCACTGACCTTTGCGCGGCACGGTGCCGAAGTGATGTGCGTGGATCGTTTGGCGGAGCGTGCCGAAGAAACCGCTGCGATGATATTGGCGGACGGGGGCACGGCGTTTTCCCATATTGCAGACATTACCGAGCTGGCAGATGTCGAAGAAATCGTGGCTGCCGCCATAGAGCGCTGGGGCAGGATCGATATCTTGGTGAACAATGTAGGCGTTGGCGCAGCCGACGACGGGCCTTCGCACCGCTGCACCGACGAAGCTTTTGATCGGGTGTTCGAAATCAATTTCACTGGCGCGCGCCGGTTGATCCGCGGTGCGCTGGGACCGATGCGCGAGGCCAATGCTGGATCGATAATCAACATCTCGTCGCTCGCCTCGATCGCTGGCGCAAACATGATTTCTTACGAGATATCCAAAGCTGCATTGAACCGGCTGACCACCG
>JANPAM010000489.1:0-2382 GCA_031429915.1 Sphingomonadales bacterium
GTGCATCACCATCGGCTCTCCGATCAGACTGTCCGAGCCCGACAGTGCCGCGATGGTGTCATTGATTGCCTGCTCCGGACCTTCGTGCGTCACCATTGCAATCAGCGCCGAACCGTCGCCGCCCGTTTCCTTCTGGATCAGGCTTTCGATAGACAGCCCGGCATCGCGCATCGCGGCGGTGATTTCGGCCAGCACTCCGACTCGGTCGGCGACCACCATTCGCAAATAGGTTTTCCCGATACGGTGGGCTGAGGCAGCGCGGGTCAGTCTGTCCAGTTCGTTACTTGGTATCGAGAATGCGGGGCCGGTTTCGTTGCGCGCGATATCAACCAGATCGGCTACCACGGCTGACGCGGTTGGTTTGTCGCCAGCACCCGCACCCTGAAAAAGCAGGCGACCCGAGAAATTGCCCTCTGCGACCACCGCGTTGGTAGCGCCAATGACGTGCGCGAGCGGATGATCGAGCGGGACCAGGCACGGCTGAACCCGCTGGAAGATTTGCGCATCCCCGTTCTCGCCATCAATTTCTGCCAGACCGATGAGGCGGATTCGGTAACCAAGCACTTTGGCCTGCGCGATATCGGCGGCAAGGATTTTGCGGATACCGCGCGCCTCGACGCCGGCAAAATCGATCTGCGATCCGAAGCTGAGCGAGGCAAGGATCGACAGCTTGTGGGCAGCGTCGATGCCGTCGATGTCGAACGACGGGTCAGCCTCGGCAAAACCCTTGGCTTGGGCGTCAGCAAGCACATCGGCGAAATCGAGGCCTTCGCGTTCCATTGTCGACAGGATGAAATTGCACGTGCCGTTGAGGATGCCGTAAACACGGTCGATGCGGTTTGCGGCCGCCCCGTCGCGCAAGCCCTGAATGACTGGAATGCCGCCCGCCACCGCAGCCTCGAACTTGAGCGCTGCGTTTTTGCCTTCGGCGAGTGCGGCGAGTTCGGCCCCGTGATGCGCGATCATCGCCTTGTTGGCGGTGACCAGCGCTCGTCCGTTCGAAAGCGTCTCGCGAGCCAGCGTCAGAGCAGGGCCGTCGGAACCACCGACCAGTTCAAGTACGACGTCGACGTCTTCGGCAGTGGCAAGTTCGCCCATATCGTCGACCCAGCGATAGCCCGACAGATCGACACCCCGATCCCTCGACCGATCGCGCGCGGTGACCGCAACGATTTCGATGGCGCGCCCCGCCCGCCGCGCAATCAGCGCACTGTTTTCCGCAATAAGGCGGATAACACCGGTGCCGACGGTGCCGAGGCCAGCCAACCCGATTTTGAGCGGTGCAGTGCGTAAAAGGGCGGACATAGAAATCAGGCTTTCTGCCAAAGGATGAGCATTGCCGCCGCGCTTAGGCGTTCCGGGCGCTAAATGCCAGCCTAAGCTTGCCCGCTATGCACCGTCGCCCTATACGCGCGGCATGACGATATCCCCGACATTATTAATTTTAGCGGGCAAACGCGATGGCAAGCTCGATCCGATGGCCGCCGAAGCCGGAGTCACTCACAAATGCCGGGTGCCGATTTGTGGCAAAGCGTTGCTGCAATGGGTGCTGGAGGCTGCGATCCCGGCTTTCCCCAACACAAAAGTGTTGATTTCGATCCACGATCCGGCGGTTATTGCTGACCTTTCCGGCGTGATCGAACTCGAGAAATCGGGGCGTTTGATGATCTGCCAGGCGCAGTCGGGCATTGTCGAAAGCGTCGAGTTTGCGACTTCGCAGGTCGGAGCGAGCGCCTGGCCGTTGATGATTACGACCGCTGACAATGTGCTGGTCACGCCGGAATTGATGCGCGATGTTCATTCAAAAGCAACGGCAGGAGAGGGTGACGCAGTAGTTGTGCTTTCCACCCGCGAGGCCATTCAGGCGGCTCACCCCGAAGGCCAGCGCCGATTTTACGAGTTTTCCGACGCGGCGATATCCAACTGTAACCTCTTCTGGTTGCGCAATGCGCAGGCTTTGAAGGCGGCCGAAGCCTTCCGTCAGGGCGGGCAATTTATCAAAACCAAGGGCCGAATTGCCAAGGCATTCGGCATCATCAACCTTATCCGGTTCCGGCTGGGCTGGTGGTCGCTTGACGCCGGTTTTAAGGCAATTTCACGCGCGCTTAAAACCCGCGTTGTACCTTATATGGCAGAAGACGGTGCTTATGCGGTCGATGTCGATAACCCACGCACTTATGCTATTGCGGAGATTTTGCTGAAGCAGCGCAAGCTTTAATCGACTAACCTAACCTCGGCGCGCCACACCGGAATCCAGTCAAGCGAACCGCGGCACTCGCCCATTACTGTCGCACCGGTCAGGCGGAACATATTGCCGTCCCACACGAAGTTTTCGGATGAACCACAGTCGCCATTGCCGCGGCCTTTGGCGTAACTGCTGAT
>JANPAM010000490.1:0-4908 GCA_031429915.1 Sphingomonadales bacterium
TTATCAACCGCCATTCCATCGGTACTGGTATGGATCCGCGCGTCGATAATGTTGCCGCCGGCAAGATGGATTGCACCGGCAATCCGGTAAAACAGGCCGGGATGGTCTGCTGCATAGACAGTGATTAACGTGGCACCGCGCTGCGGATAATAGCAGGCATCTATCGCAAGTTCGGTGTCTGCGTTCGCCAGCAGATGGCGAGCGTTCCGTTCGATGATATCATCTGGTTCGGCAATCCAGTATGGCCCGGGAAGTTTCTTGGACAACGCAGCATATGCGACGTCCGAAAGACCCAACTTCGATTGAAGAGCTTCCTTTTTCATCGCGATTCGCTCGTCGCGACCGCGTTGTTTATGCCCGAGGCGCAGGACCTCCTCGGTTGCTTCAAATAAATCGGTTAGCAATTGGCGTTTCCAACTGTTCCACACGCCCGGTCCAACGGCGCGAATGTCAACGACCGTAAGAACCAGCAGCAGTCGAAGCCGTTCGGGTGACTGGACAGCCTGCGCAAAGTCCAAGATGGTCTTGAAGTCGGCCAAATCACGCTTGAACGCAGTTGCCGACATCAGCAGATGATAACGGACCAACCACGCTACGGTCTCAGTTTCAGCTTCGCTCAAACCAAGCCGGGGGCACAGATACTGCGCAACTTCTGCGCCCAATATGCTGTGATCACCACCTCGTCCTTTGGCGATGTCATGCAGCAATGTCGCGACAAAGAGAACGCGTCGGCTAACAATCTGACGCATGATCGCGGTGGAGAGTGGGTGGTCTTCCTTAAGATCGCCTTTTTCTATTTCTGCGAGCAGTCCGATCGCCCTGATCGAATGTTCATCCACTGTGTAATGATGATACATATCGAACTGCATTTGAGCCACTATCCGCCCGAAGTCTGGCACAAAGCGACCGAACACCGTTGACTCATTCATCCAGCGCAAGACTGTTTCAGGATCACGCGGTGATGTAAGGACATCAAGAAAAAGTGCGTTTGCAATTGGGAGGGTTCTGACATCCTTGTTGATCAGCCGCGCGTCGCGTTGGGCAGCGCGCATGGCCAAGGGATGGATTTCCAAACCAAATTTGTCGGCAAGCTGAAACATCTCGATAAGCCTGGCAGGACTATCGGCAAAAAATGCGTCATTCGGTATCGCCAGCCTGCCGCGATCAAGTTGAAAGCCATTAAGTTTACGCGGTCGGCGATTTAAAAACGGCAAAAATCTGATTCCATTTTTTGCCAAAGTGTCGTCCAAATGGGCAAGAAATAGCCCGGTCAAATCGCCGACCGTTTTTGCATTGAGGAAATAATATTGCATAAACCGTTCGACCGCTGACCTGCCTGGCCGAGCAGCAAAATTCATGCGTGCAGCTACATCGCTTTGTAAATCAAAGGTCAAACGGTCTTCGGCCCGACCGGTAATGTCATGCATATGACAGCGCACCGCCCACAAAAAATTCTCAGCGCGCCGAAAGCGTCGGTATTCCGTAGCAGTTAAAAGTCCTACATCCACTAGCGCCGCAGGGGAGCGAACCCGGTGAACGTATTTGCCAATCCAATATAACGTGTGCAAGTCACGCAGACCGCCCTTGCCTTCTTTGATGTTTGGTTCAACCACATATCGGCTATCGCCCATCCGCTTGTGACGCGCCTCGCGCTCGGCCATTTTCAGTCGAACGAACTCGGGCCCGGTTTTGCCCACCACTTCGCTCCAAAACCGGCTGGCGGCTTCTTCATAAACGTCCCGGTCGCCCCAAACAAAGCGACTTTCCAGTAGTGCGGTGCGGATAGTCAGATCATCCTGCGCCATCTTAACAGCTTCATCCAGCGAACGGCTTGATTGCCCGACTTTCAATCCAAGATCCCAAAGCAGATATAACATCGCCTCGATCACCTGCTCGGTCCAAGCTGTTCGCTTGTACGGCGTAACGAAAGCGATATCGACATCGCTATGCGGGGCCATTTCGCCGCGGCCATAACCTCCCACCGCCAAAATAGCGATGCGTTCGGATGACGAGCGGTTGGCCGCAGGATATAGAGTTTGGGTAACATGGTCGAAAATAAGCCGAACAATTTGATCGACCAGAAACGCTTGCTCGGCGGCTGCTCGGTAGCCTTGTGACGGGCTTTGTAAAAGACGCCTAGAAATTTCATTGCGGCCATGCAGCAATGCGTTTTGCAATAGTTCCAAAATACCAATGCGGTTTAACGACCGATCATGACGACTGGAAATGACATCAATTGCATCGGCCAGCGCCTTGCGATTGATTATGTCGCGCTGTTTAGCAATGTTTTCGGGTGCACTTGCCATAGCTGTCGATAGATGTTGTTTACGCCTCTGTCAGCCTCCGGATGAAACCTTTTCATTATATTCGCGCCGCAATGTAACCCTATCGATCTTTTGGGTGCCCAATCGGGGCAACGGTGCGGACGATTGCCAGTAGTGCACTGGCAATTTGAACGGCGCGAGCTTGAGCGATAAAAATGCTTTCAAATCATCGCCTGACACGGTTGCCTCATCCTTCGTGAAATAAACAATCCCCGGCACTTCTCCGAATCGTTCATCGGCGATGCCAAAAACTGACAGTTCGACAATCGCGTCATGCTCGTAAGCCGCCGCTTCTACTTCGGGGCAGCTGATGTTTTCCCCACCACGAATGATGATATCCTTCTTCCGGTCAACGATGAAAAGATATTCGTCTTCATCGACATATCCGATATCGCCGGTCCGAAAAAAGCCATCGGCGGTATAAGCTGCATTGGTTGCGTCGTCATTTTCCCAGTAGCAATTGAAGTTGGCAATTGTCCTGATGCAGACTTCCCCGCGCTCGCCCTGCGGCATGTGATTACCGTCATCATCGAGGATGCCCAATTCAACCAACGGTTTGGTTGCTGGTCCGGTGCTGTCTGGTTTGGCGAGATAATTCTCTGTAAAATTTCCGCAGCCCACACCGTTCGTTTCGGTCAGTCCGTAACCGAGCAATGGGAAGCCCCAGTGCATTTCCTTTCGGATCTTTTTAACATGGTCAACCGGACGCGGCGCGCCACCCGCGGCAAACGCGGTGCAAGTGGTCAGGTCGTATTTATGTCGAGCAGGATGCGTCGCCAACTCGATGCTCATCAACGGAACACCGACAAAATAGGTGACTTTCTCTTGCTCGATCAGCCGCATTGCATCTTCGGCATCCCATTTCGGCATCATTACTAACTTGCGCCCAATAGCAAAGCTTTGCAGCATCACAGGCACCGATGCGGTCACGTGAAATAGGGGCACATTCAGAAGTGTAGCAGGTTGCAAAGTCGGAGCCTCGCCCTGAGCCGTCAGGAGGTCAAAAAAGACCATTGTCTGTCCGACATAGCTCATTGCCCCCTGGACCACCGCGCGGTGGTCGGAAAGGGCACCCTTGGATTGTCCGGTTGAGCCCGAAGTGTACAATATCGTCGCGTTGTCCAAAGGATCCATAATCGGCAGCGGCGTTGCACTGCCGCCGCCCTGTGAAACGAGGGCGGAAAGACCGTCGAGTGGCATGCAATCATGGCTGAACACCAGTATCTGGGTGTCGCCAAGGTCCTCACCTTCCAATCGTGCGGCTCGTTGCGCATCGGCGAGAACATAGCGGCACCTAACCATCCGGATGCCCTCGGCGAGCTCTCCACCCTGCCACCAGCCGTTCAGTAATGTTGCTACACCGCCGGCCATGATGATTGCCATATAGGCGATAATCCAGTTGGCCGAGTTTCGTGCGGCGATGCCGATCCGGTCACCCTTTTGCACTCCGCGACCTTCAACCAGCCCTCCAGCCAGTTCTCGCGCGGCCGAATAGCATTGTGCAAACGTCAATCGACAGTTTCCATCGACCAGAAACTCCTTGTCGGCATTCAATGCACAAAAATACGCGAAGTAATCGGCAAGGTTACCCGGAGCGTTTGCGAGCATCGGCATTTGCACTCCGAATTTCTCGACATGGCTGATCGATAGCGGCCCACCAGTTTCCATCAAACGTGAAATCGACACGTCAATCGCAAGGTCCAGTTCGGACGGCATATGATTCTCTCCTAAACTCTTTGTTCACCTTCTATTTGTCTCTATAGGAATGTCAAAATTTCATGAGAGGTTGCCCGTGGTTTTCGAAATATTAGCGGTTGCTGCCGACTATATAAATTTTGCCGACCTGGGCGTTGGGCCTGTTGCGCTTGATCTCGGATTTTTTCAAATCCGTTGGTATTCGCTTGGATATTTGGTCGGCATAATGCTGGCTTATTGGTTTCTGAAGAAGTTGCTGACGAGGCCAGGCGCGCCGATGTCTGGTGAACATGCTGATGACATGATCCTCTACGCAACACTTGGTATCATCTTGGGCGGACGGATTGGCTATATTCTGTTTTACCAACCGTCTATTCTCAATAACCCGCTCGATATCTTCAAGCTTTGGGAAGGCGGCATGTCGCTGCATGGGGGAACCTTAGGTGTTATATCAGCCATTTGGCTTTTCGCACGAAAGCATAAACTCTCATTTCTGCGGATGTGTGACTATATCGCCTGCACCATTCCATTCGGGCTTTTCCTCGTACGACTTGCCAATTTTGTAAACGCCGAACTTTGGGGTCGCGAAACGGATGTTAGTTGGGCGGTTCGGTTTCCCGAAGTCGTTAACGGCATGCTGGTGACCGGCCCGCCGCGTCATCCCAGTCAGTTGTATGAGGCCGTGCTCGAAGGCTTGTTGATGGCAGCAATCATGTGGCCATTATTCTGGAAAACAGATGCGCGCTACAAACCCGGTTTCCTGTTTGGAACTGCGGCGCTAATATATGGTTTCTCGCGCTTTGTGGTCGAATTCTTCCGTGAGCCCGATATTCAGTTGCAGTGGCTGGCTGAACAAACTCGCTTAAGCATGGGACAGTGGCTTACCGTC
>JANPAM010000491.1:0-2563 GCA_031429915.1 Sphingomonadales bacterium
CTCCCCATCGGCTGTGGCTTGAAGAAAGCCATAAGGGGGATATGCGACAGCCACTCCGCCCAGCGTTACGGTAACCGGTTCCGGCTCCCAGAACGACACCGGGCCATAGCCTTCGTCGAGTGACAACCTCGCGAGTGAAAATTTTTGCGCAAATTCTGACAAGGCTTCGTGATCGGAAAGGTTTCGCGCGACCCAGTTTTCGATCATCACGTCAACGCCCTGGTCAACCACAGCGAGCTTGATCTGCACATCGCGCTTCCGTTCAATCAGCGGATTGAGGAATTTGCGTAACGGATCGATCAGCGCAAACAGTTGTGGTGCCATGACGTCACATTGTTGCAAGTCAATGATCCGGTGGCTTTTTTCTGTGCTGAAGCCTAATTGGAATTGGGTGCCAACCCATGCCGAGCGTACCGCGACACGCCTGCGGGCGAGCGGCGGCGAGAGATGAACTGGCATAATTTCCGCTGCTTCGACCTGTTGAGTTGACAGCGCGTGGCTGACTCGGTTGGCGATAAAAGTTCGAAGGCTGTCATCATCCAGATGCTGTAACTGGCACCCGCCGCAAATCGGAAAATGCCGGCAAGGCGGTGTTGCGTGGTTGGGGCCGTGGATCAGCCCGCCTGCTGGATCGAGCAGATCCCCCGGAGCCGCAAGCGCGACATAGCGGCCATCGGCGGTCACGCCGTCGCCCAGCGCGGCAACGCGGATAATCTCGTTAATTTCAGTCATCGCAGCCCCATGCCCGTGCAGGGGCGCTCAATCAACCGGTGTCTTTGGGAGCAGCCGGTTCGCTGGCTTTGATTTGCGCAGGCAACCGGTATTTGTCATCGCCGGAGCTTACCTCAATCATACCGTTTTCGATCAGCGCGATTTTTGTTTCGTCAAATCCGTCAGCGGGCGCAAGGCCGCGGCCATCGGTCAAAATCTTGAACCGCCGGAAGCCGCCGTCGGCATGGCGAATGACCAGCAACTGGCCATCTGTGTTGGCAATACGCTCTGTCGTGCAGGTGCGTTCGAAAACGGTCGACCCCGCCAATGCACATTCAACCTTGCCATCGAGCGCAGCGGCTTCGTCGGCAAATGCTTCCGCCTCTTTCAACGTCTCCTCGTCATTCCCGCCACACGCCTCCAAAACAAGCGCGAACGCCAGTGGCAGGACGAATTTAGATATCGGCATAGACATGGGTTTCGGCCTGACCTCCGGGATGAGTGACAGCGCCTTGATAGGCAGGTCCGACATTCTGTGCATAGCGCCATAATGCGCCTGACCCATAATCGGTCAGTCGCGGCTTCCAAGCTTTGCGCCTTTCATCAAGTACTTCAGCAGCAACATTCAGGTCGATAGTACCGGTTTCGGCATTGATGCTGATTTCATCGCCGTCCTCGACAAGTGCGATAGGACCGCATTCCGCCGCTTCAGGGCCAACATGGCCGATGCAGAAACCGCGCGTTGCGCCGGAGAAACGTCCGTCCGTAATGAGTGCAACCTTTTCACCCATGCCGAGACCGTAAAGTGCGGCTGTGGTGGAAAGCATTTCGCGCATCCCCGGCCCGCCCTTTGGCCCTTCGTACCGTATGACAACAACGCCGCCCTCGCGGATTTCCCGGGCCTCGACTGCGGAAAAAGCATCCTCCTCGCAATCGAAGCATTGCGCGGGGCCGGTAAATTCGAGCCTTTCCATTCCTGCAACCTTCACGATCGCTCCGTTGGGGGCAAGCGACCCACGAAGGCCGACGACACCGCCGGTGGGCGATAATGGCGCTATAGCAGCGTGAATGACCTTCTGATCGGGGTTCCAGGTGATCTCGTCGATGTTCTCGCCCAGCGTCTTACCCGTCACTGTCATACAGTTGCCGTGGAGCAGGCCTTCGCCGAGCAGCGACTTCATGAGCATGTAGACGCCGCCCGCTTCATACATATCCTTGGCAACATAATTCCCGCCGGGTTTAAGATCGGCCATATACGGCGTGGTTTTGAAGATTTCGGCTACTTCGAACAGGTCCATCGCGATTCCTGCCTCGTGGGCCATCGCGGGAAGGTGAAGCGCGCCGTTAGTGGACCCGCCCGTTGCCGCTACAATGCGTGCAGCATTTTCAAACGCTTCACGCGTACAAATATCACGCGGTCTTAAATTCAGTGCCAACAACTCCATTACCTGCACACCCGCCGCATGGGCGATCTGGTCTCGCGTGGTGTAGGGAGCCGGGGCCATGTTGGAATTAGGCAATGAAAGCCCGATTGCCTCAGCAACACAGGCCATTGTATTGGCGGTATATTGCCCGCCACACGCACCGTGGCCCGGACAAGCAACTTTTTCTAAAGCATGGACTTCCTCAATCGGACAGGCACCAGCGGCATATTTGCCAACGATTTCGAACACATCAACAACGGTGACATCTTTGTCCTGATACCGCCCCGGCAAGATCGATCCGCCGTAAACAAAAATCGACGGCACATTGAGGCGCAACATTGCCATCATCATGCCGGGCAATGATTTATCGCAACCGGCAAAGCCAACAAGCGCATCATAACAATGGCCTCGTACCGAAAGCTCAATCG
>JANPAM010000492.1:0-2488 GCA_031429915.1 Sphingomonadales bacterium
CCGGAACATGGCCGCCTCCTAAAAGTTAATAATATTCCACCTCCCAATGGAAAGGATGCGAAAATGACCGACATAAATAACGCCCGGCCAATCGGCAGCAATCCGATTGCGGACGCCGCTTCTGCCACTGCACCGTCGACCGCGGCAACCGATACAACCTACCCAGCCGACGCTCCTAAAGTAAGCAGCAATGCCGATCTGCGGATTAAAGAGGATGACAATCTGGCTGACGCGGCGATGAGCCCGACGGGTGCCGATATCGACAATGATCACGCCGACGAACGTCCGGTCGACCGGTCACAAGACTCGTCGCAAAGCTACGCCAGTAATGAGGACGATGACGATCTCGACGACGAAGATGATGACGAGGACGATGACGACGACGACGAGCAGTTTACACCGACCGAGTAATTAGCTTTTCCAAGGCGCAACCTCCCTCTGCGCCAAGGAGCGGACGGCCCGTCCTCCTTAACCGGAGGGCGGGTCAATATTTTTGGCGGATTTGGCTTTTGCCTTATGCGTCGCGATATCGGCGTCGAGAGTCGCAATGCGTTGCCGTTCGGCCGAATCCTTGGGAAGACCCTTCAGCCGGGCGGACGCCCACAGGCTGCGGCGTTCGGATTCGAGTGCTTTGAGATAGAGGTCGGCCATATCCAGTCGTTAGGCGGATCGACGCGCGAAGGGAAGCGCGGTTAGCGCTGGCTGATCCCGGCAACAGCCGCCATGGGTAACCGGCCATAAATATGCGGGAATAATGCGCCGCCGCGTGAGACTTCCCATACTATTGTATCGCCAAGCGCGTTCAGATCGACCTCGGCAATGACCAGCCCCGAACCCCCGCCAAAATGCTTGTCCAGTGTGCCCTGTAATTGGTCGGCTGCGGACAGATGGATATAGCCATCAGCCAGATCGACCGGTGCGCCGTGAAAAATGCCATCAGCCTGAAACTGCGCCCACTGACCGGCGGTCAGGATTTTGAAGGCGGTGGTGGGGTGGGATTGGTCGGTCATCAAAACGTCATGGCCTCGGCTGTCGGCGGCGGCAAGCATTATCATTTTGTCGCGTCCAAGCCTCCGTCCCGTGACCACCCGAGCCCAAACTGTTGCCCTCGCGCCACAGCAAACTCGTTGTTTTATATTCATGAAACAGCGCGGGAACCCTGCGGTTCTATTGCCGGCTCCGCACGTAGCGGGGTCGATAAATAGAAAATGGATTAAATAATATGCGTAAGTATCTCCTCAGCGCGGCGCTTCTCTCCTCCGCCGCCATCACCCCTGCATTCGCTCAGGAAGCGGCGCCGTTTACCGGCCCGCACATCGAAGCCATCGTCGGCTATGACGATGTCAGCGAAGGCGAAGGCGACGTGATGTACGGCGTGAATGCCGGTTACGACTTTCAATTCGGCGGCGTGATTGCCGGCATCGAAGGTGAATTCGCGGATTCGGAAGTCAAGGGCACTGGTCAGGATTTGATCACGACCGGCGACCGCTTCAATCTTAACACTGACCGCGATCTCTATATCGGTGCCCGTCTTGGTGTTGCGGTTACTCCGTCGACGATGATCTACGGCAAGGGCGGCTACACCAACGCCAAGTTCGAAAGCCGTTTCGATAATGGCACTGGCACGATCTTCAACAACGGCGTGACTGCCGACGGTTACCGGATTGGCGCAGGCATCGAACAGAAATTCAACCTGTTCGGACCAAGCGGCTTCATCAAGGCCGAATATCGTTATTCGAATTACAAGAATATCGACATCGGCCAGGATGATTTCGATATCGACACCGATTTCGACCGTCATCAGGCAGTTGTTGGCGTAGGC
This sequence comes from Sphingomonadales bacterium, assembly GCA_031429915.1. Lineage (GTDB taxonomy): Bacteria > Pseudomonadota > Alphaproteobacteria > Sphingomonadales > Sphingomonadaceae > Sphingorhabdus_B. Next base: position 1,823 of record JANPAM010000492.1, read on the forward strand.
GTTCGCTTCTAGTCTGCGGATCGCTTAAGCGGGCTAACGCCTGCTGACGAAGGGCCGCCGGGGGAAACTCTGGCGGCCCTTTTTGGATAGCTGACAATCCTACATTGCAATGGGAAAATTGCAGGGGCATTCTGGGACGCATGTGCAACCATTACTGCAACATCCCCGGCGCTCAGAAATTCCTTGCAACTTGGCGCGAATATATTTCGTGGAGCCTTGATGCGGCGGTGCCGCCGGAATTGGACTCGCTCGATGAAGACGTCTGGCCAAGGCGCGAGGCGGCGGTGGTGCGGCAGAGCGAAGAGGCGGGCGGCGCGTTTGTCGATCAAATGACCTGGGGCGTGCCACTGTCGCTGCCCGGTAAGCGGCCGGGGAGAAAGGTGTCGAAATACATCACCAATGTCCGCAATCTGGCCAGCCCGTTCTGGCGATCAATGCTGATGAAGCCTGAGCAACGATGCCTCGTTCCCTTCACGACCTTTGCCGAGCCGAAGATTGGGGCTGGACGAGAAGAACATTGGTTCACGGTAAAAGACCGCGAGGTCGCTGCATTCGCAGGTGTATGGCGATGGGCGGCCGATGTTGGACCGGCGGCCAAGCAAGCGGTTCCGCAAGATCTGTTCGGCAATCTGGAGGACGCGGGCGAAAGCAAGGCCGATGACCCCG
>JANPAM010000493.1:0-2517 GCA_031429915.1 Sphingomonadales bacterium
TTCGGATTACTCGACGGCAAAGGGAAAGCCGCGAAGATCACCAATATGTGGGGCGGGGTAAGCTGCAATTTCCGGTAACAGCGCCCATGAAATAGGCCGCCCAGCGAACCTCGCTGAACGGCCTTTCAAAAAATTTTCGATTGACTAACGCAACAGCGCGCTAATCACTTTTTCGATGAGCAAGGTCTTTGGGTCGACCTGATACAAATAGCCCTGATTATAATAATAACGGTCATCATCGTTCAGATTATATTGCGAACGCAACGAATCCGGGATCTGATTATAAGTCCAGGCATTGCCGAAGTTTGTATTGTACCGTTGGCCGATATTATACTGCTTCTTGGCTTGGCCGGGAGGGGTGCAGCCATTGTTCTTCTTGGCTAGGCCGGGAGGGCAATTGCCACGGGTATCAAGCGCATACAGGCGTCCGTTGCGGTCACGCCGGACAACCACGTCGTTGTTGCTGCGATAGCTCTTGGCCGCTTTACCGCCGCCGTGCTTCATTGTTGATTGGTTAGAACTGCCCTTACCCTTGTCCTTATTTTTGCCGGGGTCGGCAGCAAGTGGGCCAGTAAATGCGAGCGTCAATGCGCCTGCCAATACAAATGCCGTTTTCATAAGTAGCTCTCCTTTGATTAGCAGTGATACCACGTTGTTGTATCAGCCAGTGCGAATACTTTGCGCGAGGCATCCCTCGATATTAGTGATGCAAAAACTACACCACACCGCGAAAGTTCCAGTTCGGTCGTGACATCCACGTGCTTAACGCTAAAGCAGCTACACGAACTCGTCATTTCATCGGTTGAATAATATGCCTCGCAAAACACAAACCCCTAACTGGTTCGGTATCGGCATGGACGCATGGGCTCTTGCGGCTGAATCGAACATGGTGATCGCGATGCGGATGGGCACGATGGCGATGGGCGGTCCTGCTGCTGCTGCTAAAGAGGCCGAGCTGATGGTCAGTGAAAAGGTTGCGGCCAATCTGGCGCTGGGTTTTGATCTTGCAACCGGCAAACATGGCATCGGCCCCGAAGCAATGATGAGCGGAAGCATCAAGCATTATTCGCGCAGTGTACGCGCCAACCGACGGCGGTTGGCGAAATACACCCGCTGGGCTCAGAAGCCTTTTTTGCGATAGCCGCGCGTGCGCGCCAGCGCTTTTCGCTTCGAGAGCGCAATGCCAGCATAGATAGCAACCGCCAATATCAGGGCGATAAGCGAATAAGCAATAATTAGACGGGTTTCCACAGTGCGACTCCAGTTGCGGCTTAACCAGATTGGTCCCGGTGCGCTTCCAACACATGATTATTGCTGGTCAGACCTGTGCGTAATGGTCGGGGGAGTTTAATGTTCCCCATCTAATTCTCCCTGCCATAGACGGCGGAGCAATCGCGGTGCATATTCATCTCGAAAAACTTGGGAGATATTCACATGGCGAAAGTACTTGGACTTGGGGGCCTATTTTTCAAATCGGCTGATACCGCCGCGATGCGCGAATGGTATGGCCGCGTACTTGGGCTTGAGTTCAACGACTGGGGTGGACTTGTGTTTTTGCCAGAGACTGCGGCTGCGCAGCCGGGCGCTGGCACGGTGTTCTCGCCATTTGCGGCCGACACCGATTATTTCGAGCCGTTAGACAAGGAATTCATGTTCAATCTGATGGTCGATGATCTGGACGGGGTGCTTGTCCGCTGCGCCGAGCACGGAGTGACACCGGTCAAGACTTTCCCCGATGAAGCCAATGGCCGCTTCGCACACCTGATGGACCCGGAGGGCCGCAAGGTTGAGTTGTGGGAGCCGAAACCGATGAAATTAGGGTAGGGCGGCTAAGCGGCTTTAGCAGCTGGAGTTATCTCCGGATTTGAAAAGACCATTACGCCGTCATTTATCGGTTCCTTGGTCAATATCTTTTTCTCGGCAGCATAATCCTGCAAAACCCGCCACGGATGCCGGTCGCCGTTCTTGGGCAATTTGTCAAAACTGCGCGCAAAATAGCCCGAGCTAAAGTCGTTGACGAAGGGCAGGCGCGGCATATCCGGGTCGTCCAGATGCGGGTTCGCGACGAGTACGCCTTTCTTGTCCATCGTTTGCAACAAACGGCATACAAAATCAGCGACAATGTCGGTTTTTAAGGTCCACGACGCGTTGATATAGCCGAACACGCTGGCCAGATTAGGCACGTCGTTGAACATGACGCCCTTGTAATTGACATGGTCACCCAGATTAACTGGCGTGCCGTCGATGCTGAGCGCTGTCTTGCCCATCGTTACCAGATTAAGCCCCGTCGCGGTGATAATGATATCCGCGTCGATATGCTTGCCCGATTTCAGCTGGATGCCGGTCTTGGTGAAATGGTCGATGTGATCGGTCACCACTTCGGCCTTGCCGCTCGACACCGCCTTGAACATATCGCTGTCGGGGATGAGGCACAGCCGCTGCTCCCACGGTCCGTAGCTCGGTGTGAAATGGGTATCGACATCGACAGAAGCGGGTAGTTCCGCACGCGCCATACTG
>JANPAM010000494.1:0-2448 GCA_031429915.1 Sphingomonadales bacterium
AAGGGCAGCGCCTGAATCAGCGGGCCTTGTTGCAACTGATCAAAATCTGATATTTACACGTAAGAAAGTTTGAAAAATGGCAAAGGCTAAATTTGAGCGGACGAAGCCGCATTGCAACATCGGCACCATCGGTCACGTTGATCAAGGTAAGACAACACTAACTGCAGCGATCACCAAAATCATGGCTGACGCGTTCGGCGGCGTTGCTGTTGATTTCGCTAACATTGATAAAGCACCTGAAGAGCGCGAGCGCGGCATCACGATTTCGACGGCTCACGTCGAGTATGAAACTGCAAACCGCCACTACGCGCACGTCGATTGCCCGGGCCACGCTGACTATGTGAAGAACATGATCACCGGTGCGGCGCAGATGGACGGCGCTATCCTGGTTGTGAACGCAGCCGACGGCCCGATGCCACAGACCCGCGAGCACATCCTGCTTGCACGTCAGGTTGGCGTTCCCGCCCTCGTTGTTTACATGAACAAGGTCGATCAGGTCGACGACGAAGAAATTCTCGAGCTGGTTGAAATGGAAATCCGTGAGCTTCTTTCGAAGTATGATTTCCCAGGTGACGATATTCCTATCGTTCGTGGTTCGGCGCTTGCCGCGCTCGAAGGTCGCGACGACGCAATCGGCAAGGAATCGGTTCTTGCGCTGATGGCCGCCGTTGACGAAGCCATTCCGCAGCCCGATCGTCCGATCGACAAGCCATTCCTGATGCCAGTTGAAGACGTGTTCTCGATCTCGGGTCGTGGTACGGTTGTTACCGGTCGCGTTGAAACCGGAATCGTCAAGGTCGGCGAAGAAGTTGAAATCGTCGGTATCAAGGACACCAAGAAAACGACCGTTACCGGCGTTGAAATGTTCCGCAAGCTGCTCGACGAAGGCCGTGCAGGCGACAACATCGGCGCACTTGTTCGCGGCGTTGGCCGTGAAGAAGTTGAGCGTGGTCAGGTTCTCTGCAAGCCCGGTTCGGTTACGCCGCACACCGAGTTTTCGGCAGAAATCTATGTGCTCTCGAAGGATGAAGGCGGTCGTCACACACCGTTCTTTGCGAACTACCGTCCACAATTCTACTTCCGCACAACCGACGTAACCGGTGAAGTTGTCCTTCCTGAAGGCACTGAAATGGTCATGCCAGGCGATAACGTAACCATCGCTGTCAAGCTGATCGCACCAATCGCAATGGACCCGGGTCTCCGCTTCGCAATCCGCGAAGGTGGTCGCACCGTCGGTTCAGGGGTTGTCAGTTCGATCCAGAAGTAATAGAGGCCGCGCATCCCGCCAGAATGCTTGATTCGTTTCGAGCTTCGGCGGGGCGGTTTTAAGAAATTCAAAACAGCTGCTCCGACTTCCAGTTGGCAAGTCGGATCGGTTGTTTTCGCTCTTTGATATTGATAGAATTTGGAAATTGGTAGAACCATGGAAACGCAGAATATCCGCATCCGTCTGAAGGCATTCGATCACCGCGTGCTCGATCAGGCAACCGGCGATATCGCTGACACTGCCCGCCGCACCGGCGCTCTGATCCGTGGACCAATTCCACTTCCTACCAGAATCGAAAAGTTCACAGTCAACCGTGGCCCGCATGTCGACAAAAAGTCGCGCGAGCAGTTTGAGGTGCGTACTTACAAGCGGATGCTCGATATCGTGCAGCCGACACCGCAGACGGTCGATGCTTTGATGAAGCTCGATCTTGCTGCCGGTGTAAACGTTGAGATCAAATTGGCGTAAGCCGATACTCCTCGTCCTGAGCGTCCGCTTTGCGGGCAGTCGAAGGGGCGGGGTGAGACATAGGAATACCGCCGAGTTTACTCGGGCCGCGTTCCCCGTCTTACCGGATCGCTCCTTGTTGGGGCAGCCGGTGCCTAGCCCGGACGGGGCATGCTTCTAAAATCAGGGCTAGAACAGGCGTCACGCCCTCCTGGCAATCATGCCAGCCGGGCCTCTGACTTAGTTGGAGTATTGATCATGCGCACTGGCGTGATCGCGAAAAAGATGGGTATGATGCGCCTCTTCCAAGAAGATGGCCGTCACGTACCCGTGACCGTATTGGCGCTGGAAGGCTGCCAAGTGGTCGGTGAACGCAATCAAGAACGCGATGGCTATTTTGCCGTTCGTCTTGGAGCGGGTGCCCGTAAAGCGAAAAATGTAAACAAGCCGCAACGTGGTGAATTCGCCAAGGCACAGGTCGAGCCAAAAGCTCGCGTCGCCGAATTCCGCGTTGATAACGAAGATGGTCTGCTTCCCGTAGGCGCGACCATGACCGCCGATCACTTCATTGCTGGTCAGTTCGTTGACATTACCGGTCACACGCAAGGTAAAGGCTTTGCCGGTGCCATGAAGCGTTGGGGCTTCGGCGGTATGCGCGCAACGCACGGCGTTTCGATCTCTCACCGTGCCCACGGTTCGACTGGCCAGCGCCAGGATCCGGGCAAGGTTTTCAA
>JANPAM010000495.1:0-2503 GCA_031429915.1 Sphingomonadales bacterium
GCGGCACTTGCTCGGGCGGCAGTTCGACCCCAAGATCGCCGCGTGCAACCATTACGCCGTCGGCCAGTTCGAGGATTTCCTCAAGCCGCCCGATTGCCGCCGGTTTTTCGATCTTCGCGAGCAACGCGGCCTTGTTGCCGATCAGTTTCTTGCCCTCGGCAACATCGTCGGGCCGTTGAACGAAAGACATCGCGATCCAGTCAACTTTCTGTTCGAGCGCGAACGCAAGATCCGACCGATCCTTTTCGGTGAGCGCAGCTATCGGAATTACGACATCGGGAACATTCAGCCCCTTACGGTCCGACAGCATTCCGCCAACTTCAATCATGGTGTTGATATGGTCAGCGCCAATTTCGGTTACCCGCAATATGAGCTTGCCGTCGTCAAGCAACAACCGCGCTCCGACCTCAAGCGCTGCAAAAATTTCGGGATGCGGCAGGTAGACGCGGCTCGCATCGCCTGGCTTGGAGTTGGTGTCGAGACGAAACCCGTCGCCAGTTTTTAGCGCGACTTTTCCGACCGCAAACGTGCCAACCCGAAGCTTCGGACCTTGCAGATCGACCAATATGGTGGTCGGCCTGTTATAGGCTTTTTCGAGCGCTCGAATGTTGGCGATCAGCTGAACCTTGTCCGCCTGTTCGCCGTGGCTCATGTTCACTCGGAACGCATCGGCACCGGCGCGGAACAGCTTTTCGATCATCTCGGGCGTGTCGCTGGCGGGGCCTAAGGTAGCGAGAATTCTGACCTTGCGCATGCGCGGCTTGTGATATTGCATTGGAAAGGCTCCGCTGGCTGGATTTTGTCGCTCGCGCATCCCATAACGAGGCAGACCGCTTACCGAAAGGGCGCATAGCAATGCATAACAACAAACAGATTTCAGACGCTGCCGCAGCCGCCGCATTCCGGCGCCTGGTCGCGCATTTGCGGCACCGCCATGATGCGGAGAATATCGACCTGATGGGGTTAGCCGGATTTTGCCGCAACTGCCTCGCCGACTGGGTGATGGAGGCGGATGGGGGCCTGACGAAGGACGAAGCCCGTGAGCTGATCCACGGAATGCCAGCCACCGAATGGAAAGCGAAATACCAAAGCGAGGCGTCACCGGAACAGTTGCAGCGCATGAAGGAAAGCGTGGCGAAAAATTCGTGAGGCTAGCCCCAATCCGCTCGTTCTGAGTAGGTGCTGAGCGATAGCGAAGGGCCGTATCGAAGGACCCTTCGATACGCTGCCTCTGCCTGCGGCTTCGGTAGCTACTCAGGGCGAACGGTTTACTTTTCGACCGGCTCCTATAAGCGGAACGAAAATCTGATTCGGGGCTTGGTCCCCATCCAACATAACAGGAGAATATCATGGCCGAAGGCAATGTCGCCGCCGATCAACTGCGCCTTTTCATCGAGCGAATCGAACGTCTGGAAGAAGAGAAAAAAGGCATCGCCGACGACATCCGCGACGTTTATTCGGAGGCCAAGAGCCAGGGTTATGACGCGAAAATTATGCGCCAGATCGTGCGCTTGCGCAAAATGAGCAACGACGACCGCGCCGAAATGGAAGCGATCCTCGATACCTACAAGTCGGCGCTGGGGCTGGCATAAGTTGCCGTCCCGCGCTAACGACGCCGCCAGAACAACAACGACGAAGTGATTTATGGCAGGCCATAGTAAATTCAAGAATATCCAGCACCGCAAAGGTGCGCAGGACAAGAAGCGGTCGGCGACGTTTTCGAAGCTCAGCCGTGAAATTACCGTTGCGGCAAAAATGGGGATGCCCGATGTTGACATGAACCCGCGGCTTCGGCTTGCGGTCAATGCGGCTAAGGCGCAGTCGGTACCCAAGGACAATATCCAGCGCGCGATTGATAAGGCGTCGATGGGCGATGCGGAAAATTACGAAGAAATGCGGTATGAGGGCTATGGCCCTGGGGGAGTCGCTGTGATTGTCGAGGCGCTGACCGACAACCGCAACCGAACCGCGACCAATGTCCGCACGGCGTTTAGCAAAAACGGCGGAAATCTTGGCGCATCGGGCGCGGTTAGCCACGGGTTCGACCGGATGGGGCTGATTACCTATCCTGCCACGGTCGGCAGCGCCGATGCAGTTTTTGAAGCTGCGCTTGAAGCTGGCGCAGAGGACGTGGAATCGGGCGAAGACGAACACAGCATCTGGACCGCAATGGACGCACTTCACGAGGTCGCCAAAGCGTTGGAAGCAGCGCTGGGTGCCGCCGAAAGTGCCAGCCTTGCATGGAAGCCGCAGTTGCTCGTCGAAGTTGATGAAGCCAACGCCGCGACCTTGCTGAAAATGATCGACGCGCTTGAAGACGACGACGACGTCCAGAGCGTGTGGGGCAATTATGATATGTCCGACGAGGTTATGGCGAAGCTGGGATGATCATCCTCGGGCTGGACCCCGGCCTTGGTACAACCGGCTGGGGCGTTATTCGCAAGGAAGGCAATCGCCTGAGCCATATCGACAATGGTGAGATCGCAACCGACGCGAAACTGCC
>JANPAM010000496.1:0-7740 GCA_031429915.1 Sphingomonadales bacterium
CCTGACTGTAATCCCGATGTTCCATGTAACCGCATGCAGCGCTGGCCTGATGGGTTCGGTCGCGGCGGGCAATACATTTGTGTTCATGTTTAAATGGGACACGGTCAAAGCCTTCGAAATCATCGAGCGCGAGAAGGTGAATTCAACCGGCGGTGTGCCAACGATTGCGTGGCAATTGCTTGAACACCCTGACCGGGAAAAATATGACCTGAGCTCGTTGGAAGCGATTGCCTATGGCGGCGCGCCTTCCGCCCCAGAACTGGTCCGAAAGATCAAGGAAGTGTTCGGCGCTCTGCCCGGCAATGGCTGGGGCATGACAGAAACGATGGCAACGGTAACGAGCCATAGCAGCGAAGATTATCTAAACCGCCCGACCAGCGCCGGTCCGCCAGTGCCTGTTGCCGACCTGAAAATCATGGACGAAGACGGCAAGGTTGAAATGCCGGTTGGCGAAGTTGGCGAGTTGTGGGCGCGCGGGCCGATGGTGGTCAAAGGCTATTGGAATAACCCGACGGCAACCGCAGAAACCTTCATCGACGGCTGGGTACGAACGGGCGACTTGGCGCGGGTTGACGAAGAAGGTTTTTGCTACATCGTCGACCGGGCAAAAGACATGCTCATCCGCGGCGGCGAAAACATCTATTCGTCAGAGGTCGAGAATGTTCTTTACGATCATCCGGCCGTAACCGACGCCGCAATCATTGGCATCCCCCACCGGACATTAGGCGAAGAACCCGCCGCAGTTGTCCACCTCGCGCCGGGGACATCGGCGACCGAGGCAGAGCTTCAACAATGGGTGCGCGACCGCCTGGCGGCGTTCAAGGTGCCGGTGCGTATTATTTTCTGTGAAGATACGCTGCCACGCAATGCCAACGGCAAGATTTTGAAGAAGGACCTGAAACCGCTTTTTGAGGACTGAGAAGCGACGTCATATTCGCAAAGGGAGAGAAAAATGCTGACCATAGTGCTTGCTGCGGCCACCGCCGCCGCGTCCCCGCCCGCCGATTATGCGAAGGATGCGAACTGGCTTTGCCGCCCCGGTCGGCGCGACGCCTGTTCAACAGAAAACCTCGATGCAACTCAAGTCGATGCCGACGGGAAGCTGACCAAAATACCTTTCACGCTCGCCAGCAAAAAGCAGAAGGTCGATTGCTTTTACGTCTATCCGACATTGTCCAACGATACCGGTGGCAACAGCGATCTTGTGCCCAATGACGAGGAACGCTTTGTCGTAAAAGCGCAATTTGCGCGCTTTGGATCGGTCTGCAATACCTACGCCCCGATGTACCGGCAGATTACTTTGACAGCATTACGGACCGCGATGACGGGCGCTCCTAACCCAGGCGATTTCAAGCTTGCCTACGAAGATGTGCGCGCCTCGTTCAAACATTATCTGGCGACGGCCAATAAAGGTCGGCCCTTTGTCGTCGTCGGCCACAGCCAAGGCTCGCGGATGCTTACCCAGTTGGTGAAAGACGAAATCGACGGCAAACCTGTACAGAAGCAAATGCTATCCGCAATGTTGATCGGATCCAACGTTCTGGTGCCCGCAGGCAAAGACGTTGGCGGAGATTTCAAGAGTGTGCCACTCTGCCGCTCGGACAACCAGACCGGCTGCGCGATATCCTATGTCAGCTTCCGTGCCGAAAGCCCACCACCTGCCAAAAGCCGCTTCGCCCGCACTGCTGAAGCGGGCATGTCGGTCGCGTGCACCAATCCGGCAAAGCTGAGTGGTGGAAAGGCGATTGCCGACGGCTGGTTGGGTGCCGCAGGCTCGGGCGCATCGGGCGCACCAGCGAATCCGTGGGCGAAGGGCGCGACGGTCACAACCGCATTTGTGAGGACGCCGGGGCTTTTCTCCTCCGAATGCGTCAGTTCTGACGGGAGCAACTATCTCGCCATTACCACCAACGCAGACCCGTCCGACGCGCGAACAGACAGCATAACCGGCGACGTTATGGCGGGCGGTATGATCCTGAAGGATTGGGGCCTTCATCTACTCGATGTCAGCCTGCTGCAGGGTGATTTGCTTCGGCTCGTGAAGTCGCAGGAAGCAGCGCATTCCAAAAAGAAATCGTGAGGACATGATGAACCGTAAAACCAAAATTCTGCTTGCAGGCTTGGCGCTTGCACTTCCCACCCAGATCATGGCGCAGAGTGCAAATCAGAAAGCAACCGCAGTTGTCGAAACCGGTGCTGGCAAGGTTCAAGGTTTATTGGACGGTGGCATCAGCACCTTCAAAGGCATTCGCTACGGCAAGCCTCCGGTTGGCCCGTTGCGGTTCATGCCGCCTGAAAAACCGGAAAGCTGGACCAACGTTCAGGACGCGACGGCGCTCGCCGCACCTTGCATGCAAATGTACTCGCCCGGCGGTCCGCGCCAGAGCGATTTTTCGACCGAGATGCAGACCATTTTTCCGACCGGCCCCGAAAGCCGCATCGACAATGAAGACTGCCTGTTCCTCAACGTGTGGACACCAGCGGCAGACGCGAAAAAACGCCCGGTGATGGTGTGGTTCCACGGCGGCGGCCATGCTTATGGCTCGGGCGGCTGGCCTGCTTATGACGGCCGCAATCTCGCCGCGAAGGGCGATGTCGTCGTCGTCACAGTCAACCACCGGCTGAACGCGATGGGCTATATGTATCTCGGCGATAAATTCGGCTCCGATTTTGCCAAGAGCGGTAATGTGGGTGACCTCGATCTGGTTGCCAGCCTGCAATGGGTGAAGGACAATATCGCGGCCTTCGGCGGTGATGCTTCGAACGTCACGATTATGGGCGAGTCCGGCGGCGGCTCAAAGGTCAGTCATATGCTAGCGATGCCGACAGCCAAGGGCTTGTTCCACAAAGCGGCGATCCAGTCAGGCCCGGGCGTGACCAGCGGTAAAAAGGCGGATGCGGCGAAGTTGACCGAGCAAGTGCTTTCGGCTTTGGGCGTTACCACCGTCGAACAACTGCGCAGCGTTCCTGCCGATGACATCATCAATGCAACGCGCAAAGTCATGAATGCAGGCGGCGGTTACCGGATGGGGGGGCCGAACTTTGGGCCTATTGTCGATGGCACAGTCCTGCCGCGTGATCCGTTCCTGCCGGCCGCGCCCGAAGTGTCAAAGGATGTGCCGATACTAATCGGCTGGAACAAGGACGAAATGACTATTTTCATGGCTGCGCAGCCGTGGTTTGGTGCACTCGACTTTCCGACGCTCGATTCCATGGCACCGATGTTTGGCGCCAAGGGGAAGCCGTTGATCGAACAGTACCGCAAGGAAAATCCCGACTATAGCGCGTCGCATATTGCGGTCCGCGCAATGGGTGCTCGTTTCATTCAGGGAACATATCTGCTGGCTGACCAGAAAGCGGCGCAAAACGGTGCGCCGGTCTATGTTTATCAGCTTACCTACGAAACACCGGTGCAGGGCGGCACGTACAAATCACCCCATACGCTGGATATTCCGTTCATGTTCAACAACGTCGATAAGTCGCGGGTGTTGGTCGGCGAGGGCAAAGATGCCGAAACGATGGGCGCGATGATGAGCGATGCGTGGCTGGCGTTCGCCAAAACAGGCGTTCCCGCAAGTCCGTTGTTGCCGAAATGGGAGCCATATAACGCAACGACGCGGACGGTGATGCAACTCAACCTGAAACCGGCGATGGTGAGCGACCCTGAAAAGGGTGCTCGCGAAATTATGGCGGCTAAGTAAAAGCTATCCGAAAAGCGCGACGCTTTGCATGGCTGTGGCAATAGGCTCACCGTCGCTGTTCCACACGCCCATGGATTGGCTTGAACAACCATTTTCAGCGTAGTTGGCAGTCGCGCGGATCAACCACCAGCCGTCCCGGGTCTTAGGCGTCGGGGTCAGCATATTCAGCAGCCATGTCATCGTGCTGAGCGGAGTTGGGCCTTTGGCCAGCAAGGCAGCAGCAGGCGGAAGTGCGTCGCCAATCGCGATCAGTTCGACCATCGGGTCAAGGCCTTCGCGCTGTTCCAACTGGATCCAGCGACACACATCGGGCGAAGGCGGGTCGGTCCGCGCAATGGCATCGCGCCAGTTGAAGTTGTTTGTTAGGAAGTTGCGGTTGCTCCGGTCGCCGCCGCCCGCTTCTTCAACCGACGGTACGTCCGGCGCGGGAGCCTCATTCCAGTGGATCTGGCTTTCAAGCGCATTCATGAAAACGAATGTCGCTGACAGGCCAAGCCCGACCTCGCCAGTCACGTCGGAGCGAACGAACGCCGCATTGCGACCGCGCCGTAACTTTTGCGCGCGAACCGTCACATCGCCCGCCAATGGCCCGATATAGCTGATCTGGGCTGACCGAAGCGGCGGCAGGTCTTCATCGACCAGCCGGGCAGCCTCAAGCGCCATCGCCGCCGACAGCCCGCCATAAGCAGTCCGCCCCTGCAACCAGCTTTCAGGAATATGTGCGTCAAACCCTCCGTCGGCAGGGCGGGCGGCTGCCAATATATCCGTCAGGCTCATGGCTTCGGGATATTCGCCGCGATGGCCTCTGCCTTTGCAAACAAAGCCGGGTCGATAACCAGGCCGGCGGCTGCGGCGTTCTCCGCCAATTGTTCGGGACGGCTGGCACCGACAATCGCAGACGCCACATTGGGTTCGCGCAATACCCATGCGAGTGCGAATTGCGACATACTGCAGCCTGCGTCCTGCGCCAGCGGCTTCATCAGCTCGACCGCTGCATATACGTCATCGCGGTTCCATCCGCCCATCATGCGGTTCATCTTGTCATTGGCCGCTCGGCTGTCGGTTGGCGCGTCGGCACCCGCCTTATATTTGCCAGACAACACGCCTTGCGCGAGCGGCGACCAGACAATTTGCGAAATGCCGTTTTCGGCGCAGAGCGGAATGACTTCCTTTTCCGGTCGGCGCCACAGCAACGAATATTGCGGCTGGCTCGAAACGAACTTCTCTAATTCCGGAACCATTGCCAACGCGTCACGAATGTTTTGCGGCGACCATTCTGAAAAGCCGATCCACCGAACTTTGCCAGCCGCCACTGCTTCGGTCAGCGCAGCCATTGTTTCCTCCAGCGGCGTGTCGACATCGTACCGGTGGCACTGGTACAAATCGACATAATCCATCTGAAGCCGCTGCAGCGACGCATCGAGTTGCTTCTTAATTTGCGCCGCTGAAAGCCCGCGATCATCCGGCCCCATCGGGACGAACACTTTGGTGCCAAGGATGTAGCTATCGCGCGTTCGCTCCTTCAGCGCCTCGCCCAGCACCGTTTCGGCCGCCCCCAGCCCGTAAGCATTCGCTGTGTCGATGAAGTTGATCCCCAGATCAAACGCCGCATCGATGCAAGCAACCGCCTTGTCCCGCTCGATGCCAACGCCCGTCGTAAGCCACGTCCCGAGCGAAATTGATGAAACATGGAGGTCGGAGCTACCCAGTTGCCTGTATTGCATGATATCTATCCTTAAATTGTTGAACCGCCATCGACGACGATGCTTTGCCCATTTGCTCAGCAATCGAACGGCCAATACCGCGTGATGATCCGGTGATGATGGCAACCTTGCCGGTTAAATCGAACAATGACATGCGTATCCCTCTCGCTATGGTATAATTATTTGCACGGGCTGGCCATTGGGCAATTTACTATTGATCGGCTGTCACCCGTCGACCAACTTCGTCACCTACAACACAATATCTCGGCTTCGATTGTCCGCCGAGAACATTGGCACCCGACACAGCCTTGGACACTCCCAGATATTGTTGAAACCACAGGTAAGCGACATTTGATCGATAGTGGTGTTGTCCGGATCATCGGCCAACCGAACTCCAAAGCTCATACCAATTTTTCTATCGGCTTGAACGATGACATGGAACGGTCCAACCATTCAACAGATAAACTGGGTTATGGACATAACTACGGTGGTATTCCACATACCTCTTTTTCTATTGTAGTGATATCACAATGTCTTTTTGATCGCGTGCCATCTAAATTCATTGATGACCTAAGAGCTAATTAATGATAGAAAAATGGGCAGATGCTCGGGGATCGCTTTGAAAGCCACCAAAAAAATAACAGGGAAATTCGAACAAAAAAGAGTCGATATTCTGGATGCAGCTGCGGCGTTGATTAACGTTAATGGCGTGAAAGGCATGACTTTTTCCGATGTTGCACGCAAAGTTGGTCTTAATACCACAAGCGTCACTTACTATTTCAAAAAGAAGGAACAACTGGCAGCGGCGGCTTTTAGTCACTCACTCGACCGGATCGAAGGGATGGTCGACGAGGCTGCCGCACACGCGACACCGCAGGAACGGTGCAATGCCCATATCAAAGCCACATTCCAACGTATTGCTGATATACGTGAAGGTCGGGAACGGCCGCTTGCTGTATTGTCAGACATCCGCGCGCTCGAAGACCCACTCCGGCATCAGCTTGCCCACCGCTACAGCGGTATATTTGCCAAGATTCGCGGCTTTTTCGGCTCGCACGCCGATGTCCGTGAACAAGCATTGTCCACGGCTCGAGCCCATGTACTGATCGAAAACTTCTTTTGGCTGCCTGCTTGGATCAACCGTTATTCAGTAAGTGATTACACTCGAGTAGAAGCGCGGTTCAAGGAAATATTCAACCACGGCATTGCCTTGGACGGCCACGGATGGCCAGTTGAAGCGCTGCCTATGCCGGCAGGCGACGGTCGTGACAAGATACCCGACGAATTTATCCGGGCAGCCACACTGCTTATAAATCGCCGTGGGTATCGCGGTGCATCGGTTGATAGAATTGCGGCTGAGCTGAACGTCACCAAGGGCAGCTTCTATCATCATCTGGATACAAAGGATGATCTGGTGCTCGCCTGTTTCGAACGAAGCTATGCGCGCGTGTCATCGGCGCAGCGCGCAGCTACAGATTCGACTGGCGACCATGGCCAACGACTGGCAAAATCGGTTGCGACACTTTTGGATGCGCAGTTTTTCCAGCCGTTCCCTTTGCTACGCACCACCGCTCTGCAGGCATTACCGACCGAGTTTCGAGCAAATGTCATTGACCGGTCCAATCGGATGGCACGGCGGTTTGCGGGAATGATAACTGACGGTATTACTGATGGTTCGATCCGTGCAATTGATCCACTAATCGCAAGTCAGATGATGATGGCAACGCTCAATGCGGCTTATGAATTGCGGCGTTGGGCAAATGAACAGCCTGACAATGAAACCGCAATCAGCCTCTATGCGTCTACATTGGCATTCGGTCTATACGGGTCCGCCCATCGTGAGTGAGCCCCTTTGAACTGCACAGTGACGCGACCAACCGGACAAAAGCTCAAGAAATGCATCGATCAAGCATGATCATTACATTCGATTGTTAACAATCTGGCTCATCGTGATCAATAATCAATGATACCGATACGCAATTGGGGCCCTTGGTATATTGCCGTCAGCGCGATCAGGTACACGCACAAGTAAAAGAAAGCGTATCTAAAGGCGCGAAGGTGTTGGTAGGCGGAACAATAGCTGATCAGACAGGGTTGTTTTGTCCAGCGACTGCCTTGGTGGACGTCGCGCGGGGCCAGCCCGCCTATGCAAGACCTGCCCAACAGCCTTGCTGTCATGGGCTAGGGATCCATCAGCCTGGAACTGGCGCAAGCCATGGCGAGATTGGGCGTCGAAGTAACTTTGTTCGATAAAGGCGACAGGTTGGGCGGGGTCCGCTGTGACAAAGTCCACGCGGCTCTCAAGACAGTCATTGAGGACGATCTGCGCCTCGTTT
>JANPAM010000497.1:0-2971 GCA_031429915.1 Sphingomonadales bacterium
CGAGTTTCTATCAACCGCTGGCGGGCGGTATTGGCACCAGCACTGATTACGCAATAGGCAGCGCCCGAACCGAGGTGCACTGCTCGCGGTGTGGCGGACACTTGGGCCATGTGTTTGATGACGGGCCAAAGCCAACCGGCAAGCGTTACTGCATGAACGGCGTCGCCATGAAATTTGTGGCGGGTTGATTTCAAAAAGCTTCGTCTTCCTGAACTTGTTTCAGGATGACACGCGACGGCAGCGCGTTATCCCGGAACGCAGTCACCATCGGTGAAACAAGTTCGGGATGACGAATGATGTTATTTGGTCGGTTTTTCACCAATTCCTGAAAAATCGAGCGGCTTGGCAGCCGGTGCTTTCACCGTTTTGTCGTTCGCCTCGATCATTGCCAGCACCGCGTTCGCGCGACCATCCTGTTTCGCATATTCGCGCGCGGAATAGCCCGCCCGGCTGTCCTTCTTGTCCGCGTTGGCACCAGCATTCAAAAGGGCGCGAACGGCTTCTTTATTGCGTAGCTGAACCGCCAGAATGAGCGCAGTCTCACCGGACCGGTTGGACTGGTCTACCTGCGCCTTTTTGCTGACCAACCAGTCGATGCCCTCAACAAACCCAAGTTGGGTTGCCAACATCAACGGCGTGGTGCCTTTTTTGTCAGCAACGTTAGGGTTAGCACCACGTTGAAGCAGGAAACCAAGCCACGTCGCATCGCGCCGCTCGATTACGATATGAAGCGCTGTGCGCCCAGTGGTACTATCGCGGGTGTTGATGATCACCGTCCCCGGTTCGCCGAGAAACTTTTCAACTTCCTCACCCTTGCGTTCATCGACCGCCTTCAGGAAATTATAGCTGTCGGAAAATTGCGCAGATACCGCTGGCGCAATTACACCTGCTGCGAATGGTGCAGTTAATGCCAGCGCGACGCCAGCCAACATGATTTTCTTCAAGGAACTTTGCCCCATATTATTGAACCTCTGCTTGATATTGAGCGCTTAGCAGACCATGTCTGGCGCTGCCATGAACAAAAATATTTTAGCCGCTGTTCTCTTGCTTTCCGCCTGCGACAGCGCCCCCGACCAGCCGCCCCTATCAACCGCCCCGCTTGCCGGTGCAACAATTGGCGGCGATTTCACGTTGACCGATCAGGACGGCAAAAAGCGGACCTATGCCGAATTCGATGGCAATTACCGGATCGTCTATTTCGGTTACACCAACTGCCCGGACATCTGCACGCCCGATGTGCAGAACCTGATGGCGGGGTTGAAAACCTTCGAAAAGGATCAGCCAGCGTTGGCTGCGAAGATTCAGCCTATTTTTATCACGGTCGACCCGCAGCGTGACACTCCGGCGGTACTCAAACAATTCACCAGCGCATTCCACCCACGCCTGATCGGGCTAACCGGTAGCGAAGCCGATATCGCGGCTGCCGCGAAGAAGTTCGCGGTCTACCACGCCCGAGTCGAAGGATCGCGGCCCGATGCCTATCTGATGAGCCATTCGCAGCAACCTTATTTGATGGCCCCAGACGGCAAGCCGCTGGCGATCTTGCCAGCCGACCAGCCCAAGACCGACGCCAACGAAGGCGCGCCTGCGCTAGTGACTGCCGAGCTCGCGAAATGGGTGCGGTGACCGACCGGCCTTATTGGGAGGCACCACTCAAAACCCTCGACCGGGCGCAGTGGGAGGCGTTATGCGACGGCTGCGGCAAATGCTGTCTGCACAAGGTCGAGGATGAAGATACCGGGCGAATTTATCCGACCAATGTCGCGTGCAAATTGCTCGACACCCAAACCGCGCAGTGCAGCGATTACCGCAACCGGCGGGCGTTTGTACCCGATTGCCTTCGGTTAACTCGCGGCAAGATCGGCAATTTCGAATGGCTGCCCTCGACCTGCGCCTATGTTCTGCGCGACGCTGGTCTTCCTCTGCCCGACTGGCACTATCTGGTCAGCGGTGACCGGAACAGTGTTCATGCCGCTGGCATGTCGGTCAAAGGTCGGGCATTATCCGAAATCTATGCTGGACCGCTTGAAGACCATATTGTCGAACAGCCACTCTGACCCTTTGGTCGATGTCGAGGGCGAGATGGTGCCGGTGAAGATCCACCGGAACCCGCGCGCGCGCCGGATTTCGATGCGCGCCGACGTGGTGAAGCGCGAGATCCGGATCACGATGCCGAACTACACGCCGACCAATGTTGCGATGGATTTCGTTGCCCAAAAGCACCAGTGGATCGCCGCCCGCCTGCAAAGCGCGCCCGACGCCGCGCCGGTTTCGCCCGGCAGCGAAATCGCGGTTGAGGGCGAGGCGCATGTCATCGAATGGCAGGCCGACTGGCCGCGCGCTATCCGTCAGAGCGAAGGCACCATCCGGCTTGGCGGGCCCGAAACAATGATCGAAGCGCGGGTATTGCGCTGGCTCAAAGCCGAAGCTCGCCGGATATATACCGATGAAATCGCGCATTATTGCGGTGTTGCGGGCGAAGCAGTGCCGCGCCTTTCGCTCGGCGACCCGCGAAGCCGTTGGGGCAGTTGCTCGTCGCGCGGGACGATATCGCTTAGCTGGCGGCTGATCATGGCCCCTGCGCATGTTCGCCGCTCGGTCATCGCGCATGAGGTTGCGCATATCCGGCACATGGACCATAGTCGTGATTTCTACAGCTGGCTCGACCAGCTTTATGAAGGCGACCGCAAAGCCGCCGACCGCTGGCTGAAAATGCACGGCACAGGGTTGCAACGGGTCGGGCGATAACGCGAGGAGAACGACTATGTTGGAAATGCGCGATCAATGCGAACGCTGCGCGACACCGCTACCGATGGAAAGTGGGGATGCACGCATCTGCAGCTACGAATGCACCTTCTGCGGCCCTTGCGTCGACGGACCGCTTGAAGGTCGCTGCCCCAACTGCAAGGGCGAGTTGCAGGTCAGGCCGAAGCGAGTGATGAAAGCTGTTTGAATTTAGCTTTTAGTAATC
>JANPAM010000498.1:0-1627 GCA_031429915.1 Sphingomonadales bacterium
CCGCAAAAGGCATCGAGCCGCAGACTCGCAAGTTGTTCGAAGTGTGCCGCCTCCGTTCAGTGCCGATCATCACTTTCATCAACAAGGTCGACCGCGAGGGGCGTGAATGTTTCTCGTTGCTCGACGAGGTTGCAGATGCGCTGGCACTTGATGTTTGCCCGATGAGCTGGCCTGTCGGGATGGGCGGCGAGTTTGAAGGTATCTATGATTTTCACACCAATAAATTGATGCAGCCTTCGGGGGCTTCGAAGGAATTCGAAGGCAAGACCAGCCAGCATAGCGGTTTGGAAGACCCCACTTTAGCCGACAAAATTTCCGAACGCGGTTTAGCCAAATTGCGCGAGGAAGGCGGGTTGGCGCAGGAGGGTTACGCCTCGTTCGATCTCGAAGCCTACCGCGCTGGCGACCTGACGCCGGTGTTTTTCGGATCGGCGCTTAAGCAATTCGGCATCGACGAGATGATCGGAGCAATCGCCGACTACGCCCCGCCGCCGCGCCCGCAGCCATCGAGCATCGGCACCATATTGCCCGAGCGCAAAGACGTCACTGGCTTTATCTTCAAGGTACAGGCCAATATGGATCCGCAGCACCGCGACCGGATTGCCTTCATGCGGCTGTGTTCGGGCACGTTCAAACGCGGCATGAAACTCATCCCGTCTGGCCACGGTAAACCCGTCGCGATCCATTCGCCGATCCTGTTTTTCGCCCAAGATCGCGAGATCGCTGACACCGCTGAACCCGGCGATATCATCGGAATTCCAAATCACGGCACGCTTCGAGTGGGCGACACCTTGTCGGAGCGCAACGATGTGCGCTTCACCGGCTTACCCAATTTTGCGCCCGAAATATTACGCCGCGTCGTGCTGAAAGACCCAACCAAGACCAAGCAGTTGCGCAAGGCGTTGGACGACTTGAGCGAAGAAGGTGTGATTCAGGTTTTCTATCCCGAGATCGGATCGAACTGGGTCGTCGGCGTCGTCGGGCAATTGCAACTCGACGTGCTTGTGTCGCGGCTTGAGGCCGAATACAAAGTCGAGGCTGCGCTTGAGCCTGCGCCTTACGACACTGCCCGCTGGCTCATCGGCACCGAGGCCGAACTGGCCACATTCGTGTCGTTCAACGGCGGCAATATGGCTAAAGACCGCGATGGCCACCCGGTGTTTATGGCTCGATCAGCCTGGGATGTCGGCTATCAGCAGGAGCGCCATCCTGAACTAAAATTCAGCGCCACAAAGGAACGCTAACGCCAGACCGCCACGCCATAAGGTTCGATGTCTGCGCTTCCGATGATGTAATCAGCGCCTTGGGATGCAGGCGCGCGGGCTGGTCCCCCGGCAAGATTGAAAGCAAAGGTGAGGCCCCCGCGGCGGCGTAAACGCAGCGTCGGCGGCAGCGGCGTGATTGCGATATCCGCTTCATCACACAGATCGAGCAGCAGATTTTTCAGGAAAGCATCGTTGGTGAGCGTTGCCAGATAGACGCTCCGGCCCGCCCGAACAGCAGCTGGAGCGCCGTCTTCATAGGTCGCCAGTATATCGCAGCCACCAGCCTCGATACTCTCGCGCCAAATGCCGCTTTCGTGGCGTTCATTTTTGTATTTGATGCTGCCTCCGCAATCGGGCCGCAA
>JANPAM010000499.1:0-5171 GCA_031429915.1 Sphingomonadales bacterium
ACAGCGCAGCAAAATACTTTCGAATCATAAAGCTCCCCCGCTTGAATGGATGACTGCACCTATCCACGGCCGAGTCTCATTTGCAAGTATATGACGCCCGTTTTCTGCGGACGCCGACCCCTATAACAATGCTTACGAAATCGAGACCGACCGCAAATCAGCTCTGCTCTTTCACATGTTTGGTCAGGCGGTGGAGGATTAAGGCGTCGTCTCCTCACCACTCGATGGGTCTTCTGCCTCTTCCATCGGATGCCCGAGCGCTTCCAAGTCCGCGCGTAAGCGTCTGGCCGTGAGCGCGGCAAAGATCGACTGGTAGTACACATTACCTTCCCACGCATAATAATTGGAGAGGGTCGGGGCTTTCGGCTTCGAGCATCGCGACGACGAGCAGGCCAAGCGCTTTGCAACTGCTCCGGCCGCTCCGGGCGCGGTGGCACTGCAGGGCGCGCTGGGCAGCGATATCAAGGTAAGCTGGGCGCTTGTTCCGGGAGCGGCCGGTTACCGTGTGCATTGGCGGCGCAATGATACGCAGGATTGGCAGCAGCACCGCGATGTGCCGGCCGATGTTGCGGAAACTGTGCTGAACGACACGATCGTCGATGACACGTTTGTCGGGGTCTCGGTGCTTTCATCCGAGGGAGCGGAAAGCATCGTGACCTTCGGAGGCCGTGCGATTCGGCAGTAAGCTGCAGATTTCGGGCCGCTGCGGCGGCCCGAACGCATAAGAAAGGGCCCGTGCCGATGATGGCGCGGGCCCTTTTCTCATGTCTGGTCGAATTGAACCCGACCGTGCCAGGGCGCTTGCCCCGGCACGGCTTGACTGGCGTCACATCTTGAAGCGCAAACCCATCCGGTAGCTGCGCCCCAGCAGATCGTAGACCGGCGAGACGCCGAACGACGTGCCGCTGTTTGGCGTTGCCGGCGGATCGCGATCGAACAGGTTTTCGACGACACCAAAGAAGGTGACATCACGTCCGCCGATCTTGACGTCGAAGTTCTGGGCGAGCTCGACGTACCAGACTGCCGGCAGACGGTTGAACTCGGCCGGAAGACCAGTACGGCTGGTTTCGGGGTTGGCGTTGACAATGCCAGACCCAAGGTACCGCGTTGTGAGCGTGGTGCGGCTCGGCCCGACAGCATAGGTTGCAGTCATGAGCCCGCGCCACTTCAGGCTGGCAGCAGTGCCGAGTGCCGGTGGTTGGCTGTCACCCGGCAGGTTGGTCTCGTCCTTGAGCCGCTGGGAGAGCAGCACCCGAAGGTTGAGCGAACCGGGCAGCTTTTCCGAGATGTCGGCAAGCTGAGTGCCGTAGCTCAACTCATAGTCGATCCCCTCGACTGCAGTATTCGACGCGTTGATCGAGCCGGTGAACAACGTTGCTCCAGCAAGACCAACCGCACCAGGGACGGGTACGATCGACGCGCAAGCTGCAGGGTTAATCGGCCGATTGAAGCCATAGCAGAGGTCGATGAGCAGCTGTCCGCCGACGCCGAACAGTGCGTCCTTGATGTCGATCTTGTACCAATCGACCGACAGGCTGAGACCCGGGATGAAGCCTGGCGTGAAGACGCCGCCGACAGTCCAGGTATCGGCGATTTCCGGAGTCAGGTTCGGGTTGCCCCCGTTGAGGGTGATGTTGTTCACCTGCGGGCTGTTCGGCTGGCTGCGATCCTGGAAGGCGTTCACGAACTGGCTCCTCGGCGCGAACAGGTCGTTCAGGTTTGGCGCCCGGATATCGCGCGAGCGCGTGCCGCGGATACGCAGATCGCCGATCCCGTAGGTGCCGCCGACCTTCCAGGTGGTGACGACGCCGCTGGTCGAATAATCGGTGCGGCGGACGGCACCATTGGCTTCGAGGCTGCCGACCGGTGAATCGTCAAGCAGCGGCACCAGCACTTCGCCGAAGAACTCCTTGACGTTGTAGCTGGCACGGCCCGGCTTGGGGTTGCCGACGATCCACAGGCTATTGACCGAATTGGCATCGGCGGTCGCACTGAACGAGTCCTTGCGATATTCAAAGCCGGCGGCGAACGAGACCGGGCCCGCCCAGGTGGAGAATGGGCTGTACTGGGCGTCGTACGACCACACATCCTGATAGATGCTGAGGTCCTGCCGAGTGCGGAAGCCGCTGTCTTCGCCGGTTACATAAGCGATTGCCGCAGCACTCGGCGACCCTTCACCGAAGACGTTGAGCGCAACGCAACCGTTGGTCGGAGCGGAGAGCGTGGACCGGCAGACTGGTGCACCGGCCGCAACACCGGCGATGCCGCCCGATGCAGGGTTGGCGACGGCGTCATAGGCAAGGTTGAAGCGATTGAACAAAACGTTGTTGTCACGCGTGTACGAAACCTTGCTGTGCCCGCGCTGATAATAGGCGCGCCACTTGCCGCTATCGAGGAAGCTGCCCTCGAGTGCGAGCAGGATGCGATCCTGACGGCGGTTATAGCCGGCTTCACCGATGTTCTCGCCGGGGCGATTGATCAGGTCGTAGAACAGCCGGTTCAGGCGGAACGTGGTGACCCCATTGGCATCCATGGCAGACTGGGTGGCGGCGGGAATGAACGGATTGTCCCGCCTGATGGTCAGTGCGCCGGTGGTGGCATTGGCGCCCTGACGGTTATAGACCGCCGACCAGTTGATCGTATCGTTCCCGGCGTAGCTTGCTTCCACAATGGCATTGAGGTTGTCGGTGATTTCGTAGCTCAACCGGCCATAGACGCTCCAGTGCTTGTCATCGGGCAACAGCGCGCCACGTGCCGAAGCTGGTTCAACCGTTCCGCCGGCCTGATTCTGGCCCTGCTGGATCGGGCCGAACACGAAGGACTGGATGGCGCCGCCAGGACCGAAGGCCGTGCCGCGCAGGGGGCCGGCGTTGATCACACCGCCTGCCGTGCTGGTGAGACCGGCGTCGGTGCGGACGATCTGGCCGGGCTGGCCGTTGGTTGCAGTCCAATTGGGATTGTCGAGCGAGCGGAGACCCGGCTGGAACCAGTCGCGCGGATTGTCCGACATGCGGATCCGGTCACCCTTGTAGTAGTTCCCGCTGAGCAGGATCTGGCCGCGACCGCCGCCGAAGGCCTTGCCCCAGGCGAGGTCGCCGCTGACGATCTGACCATCCTCGCGGTCGGTGATTCCGTAGTTTACGGAGCCCTTGAAGCCCGAGAACTTAGTGTCGAGGATGAAGTTGACGACACCAGCAACAGCATCCGAACCATAGGCAGCCGAAGCACCGCCGGTGACAACATCGACGCGCGCCACGAGGTTCTGCGGCAGCAGGTTGATGTCGACGGCGGGGATCAGGCCCGAGCCGACAACGCGGCGGCCATCGAGCAGCACCAGCGTGCGGTTTACGCCCAACCCACGCGCGCTGATCTGGTTGGCACCGCCAGTGGCGTTGGCGAACAGTGTTGTGGAGCGTGGCGAGTTGCCCTGGCCGATCGCAGGAAGCTGATTGACATAATCGGCGATGTTGGTCGGGTTACGCTCCTCAATGTCGGCCGCAGTGACGACCGTGGTCGGCACTGGCGCGTCATTGCCGTTGCGCGTGATGCGCGAGCCCGTGACAACGAGTTCCTCGTTCTGCTCGGTGACATCCTCGGGAATGGCTGCAGTTGTAACCGGGCGCGCCGGTGCCGGTGGTGGAGCGTCCGAAGCGACGGGCTGATAGGCGAAGGTACGAAGCATCGCACGTGCTGGCGATGCTTGGCGAAGTGAGATGATCGAATCCCCCTCGGCACGAAGGCCGGTGCCAGCGAGCAGTGCTTCGAGCGCAACTGCGGGGGCCATGTCGCCGCGCACACCCTGCGATCGCTTGCCTGCAACGAGATGATTGGAAAAGATGATCTGTTGATTGGCCTGGCGCGCGTAAGTGTTCAGCGCGTTGGCCAGCTCGTCACCGGGGATGTTGAAATTCTGCGCTTGCTTCGCTGCGGCGGCAGGCGTTGCTGCGAGCGCCACAGCCAAAACGGCCAACGAGCTCATACCCAATCCTGTAAAACGACCCTTCATGTTTATCTTTCCCCCTTTTTGTCCCGGCAAGATACCGATTCGTTCGTTAAAGACGCAGCGACGCTGCAATCCTGTCAAAAAAATGTCACATATGCATACAAAGTGCAATTAACTATTCAGAAACAGCAGGAATATGATATCTCTGTGCCATAGAAAGCACGAATCATGCGTGCGTTGTGCAACTGCTTAATGTTGGTTAACGCCAAACAGGCGCAGGGTTGTCCAGTTTTTTGAGATGCGCGGAAAAAGCGGACCCTGGCTTCGGCCTCGCTAGGCTGCATAGACAGTCTCGGCGGCATCCCGGCAATGTTTGCCTCGATGATAGTGTGCAGCCTCCTCCCCGCGGCATTCGCCTTCGCTGCGAACGCGGGGCGGTGAGTAACCCAACAAAATGACAATCCCGGCCCACTTGCTTGGATGAGCTTTTACTGATCGTGGCAAGCACATAAGGCAGCTTCGGGCGTGTCGTGACTGGAAGCGGACAGTCGGCTCCCGGCCCTATTCTGTTGAAAAATTCGGCCTGCCAGAACGTAGCAGAAATTCCTTCCAATTCATTGACTCTTCTTGGAATATTACTTCAAATTTCCACACCACGGGATTCAATCGTTTCTTGTCAGCGCAATAAAAATCAGCATGCTAACTTATTCGACAGAATACACCCAATTCCCGGCTTAGCTCATCTCGATTTGATGCGCCGCGAGCTCGACAATGAGGTAGAGTTTGCAACCATCATGTGGTTCTAAGATTTGGGGATAGGAGCGGAGATATGAAGATCGGCAAGAAGTTAATTCGCATCGTTGCTGCTTTTGCGGTCGCTCTTTTACTCCCGCTGACCACAGCTGAGGCACAGGATCGCGCGCCTGACGGTGTGACTATAGACGAACAAGGCAGGCCCCAATACTCGACGGTTTCGATTTGCGCGGTGGACCCCGCGACCGGCCAATCAGGCGCCGCCGTCACCACGCGCGTCCCCTTCGTTGGGCGGGCAGTCCCCTGGGTGCGGGCAGGTGTTGGCGCCGTGTGCACGCAGGCATCGACGATGGTCGAATACGGGAGCAAGGGCCTCGATCTTATGGCGCAAGGGGTGGTGCCAAATGTGGCTGTTGCACAGCTGCTGGCCACGGACCCGGGGCGCGAGTCTAGGCAACTCGGCATGATAGACATG
>JANPAM010000500.1:0-4672 GCA_031429915.1 Sphingomonadales bacterium
ACCGCATTATTTCGGAACAAGAAGTCGTTGCGGCAGTGCTTAAAACGCACAGCGCCGAAGCGGCGGAAAAATTCATTCAGGAAGTTTTCTGGCGCAGCTATTGGAAAGGCTGGCTTCAGCAACGGCCGGCTGTTTGGCAGAGTTATCTAACTGAACTCACATATCAAAAATCGCGAAAAATTTACGGGTTGGAAGCCGCCCGCGATGGTGAAACGGGCATAGAGTGCTTTGACAACTGGGCGACAGAGCTACGCACGACCGGCTATCTTCACAACCACGCTCGCATGTGGTTTGCCAGCATCTGGATTTTCACGCTTCGTCTGCCGTGGCAATTGGGAGCTGATTTCTTTTTGCGGCATCTGGTGGATGGCGATCCGGCCTCAAACACGCTTTCGTGGCGTTGGGTTGCCGGATTGCAAACCATCGGGAAGCATTATGTGGCGAGTGCCGACAACATCGCCCGTTACACAGAGGGGCGTTTTGAACGGCCGCAGCTTTCAACGAACCCAGCGCCTGTCGGCGCGATGGAACATCCCAATCCTGTTTCCATTACGCCAGTTCAAATGCCGCCGAGCGGTCGGTATATTTTGCTCTTGACCGAAGAGGACATGCATCCGCTTGGTGCGTTGCCGACAGGCATTGCTATAGCCGGAGTGGCAACCGTCGATCCGGCCCAGCCGGCGTCGCACAATGTTTCGGATTTCAAGCAAGCTTCGTTGCAGAATGCAGCCAGTGATATTTCGTCGCATTACGGTGTCGCCGCCAAGGCAATCGAAAGTTGGAATGCGCTGGCGCTGGCCGAATGGGCAAAAGATTGCGGGGTGACTGACATTGTAACAGTCGAAGCACCCGTCGGATTTGTTGCTCAGGATTTACAGCAGTTGGGTCGAAACTTGTCCATTCACAACGTTCAACTTCATTTCGTTAGACGCCAATGGGATGATGTATGCTGGCCTCATGCGCGCAAAGGATTTTTCGCATTCAGGGAAAAAATTCCGTCGATTATCCGCGAACTGGACCTGGTTTAGGTCGCCGCCAAATCCCTGACAAAGCCGATCAGCCCTTTTTGCCGCCGCCGCTTCATCCGTTCGGCAGTCAGTATCTGGCTGACCTTTTCAAAGCACGCTTCTACGTTGTCGTTGATGAGGACATAATCATAGCCGTCCCAGTGGCCGATTTCCGCCTTGGCACGGCTCATTCGTTCGGCGATGACTTCGTCGCTGTCGGTGGCACGGGTGTGAAGGCGGCGTTGGAGTTCTTCAATTGAGGGCGGTAATATGAAAACGCGAACAACGTCAGGACCAGCTTCTTGATAAAGCTGCTGCGCGCCTTGCCAGTCGATATCGAACAGCACGTCGCAACCATTGGCTAACGCTTCCTCGCCCGGCGTTTTCGGCGTGCCGTACCGGTTTCCGAAGACATGCGCCCACTCCAGAAATTCATCGTCTGCCGCCATTTGTTTAAAGGTAGCGACATCGGTGAAATGATAATGCTTGCCATCGACTTCGCCGGGGCGTGGCGGGCGGGTAGTGTAAGACACCGAAAGCGAGATGTTCTCGTCTTTATCGAGCAACATCCGCGACAGCGTAGATTTTCCTGCGCCTGACGGTGAAGACAGCACGAACAGAAGTCCGCGACGTTCGAGTTCGTGCTTTTCGTTGTGGCGGTTAGGCATAGCCGCTACTGCGCGAAAGGTAACGGGTGCGTCAAGTCATTTGGGGGAGCAATTACATGGAATGGCCACTGCGCATTAGCAAGCTTAGCGCCCTCATCGCGTTGCTGCTGTCACTGGCGTTTATCGCTATATTATTTGCGATGAACCGCCCGCCAATCTGCGCGTGTGGCACAGTCAAACTTTGGCACGGTATCGTTCAATCCTCGGAAAACAGCCAGCATATCAGCGACTGGTACACTATGAGCCACATCATCCACGGATTCATATTCTTCGGATTGGGCCGTTTGCTGCTGAAGAAATGGCCGCTGGGTTTGGCGTTGTGCGCGGCAATATTGGTCGAAGGTGCGTGGGAAATACTGGAAAATTTTCCCATCATCATCGACCGTTACCGCGAAGTCACGATCTCCTACGGCTATGCCGGTGATAGCATCATTAACAGCGTGTTCGACCTAATCTGGATGATTTTCGGATTTTTCCTTGCGTCGCGATTGCCGTGGAAAGTGACCGTTGCGATTGCGATATTCTTCGAAGTCTTCACAGTCTACATGATCCGCGACAACCTGGCGCTTAACGTTCTAATGTTGGCGGCACCATCGGAAGCGGTGAAGGAGTGGCAGGCGGCAGGGTCAGGGTACTGGCTGACCGGGAAATAGCATTCCGGTCTTTCTGGCGCTTGTCATAAAGCGTTTTTGCGAGCAGCGCTCCGCCGACGATCAATGCACCAGGGATAGAGCGAGTGGCCAGACGAGTTGCTGCAATGCCAAGTCCAGCACCGAGTATGCCGTTGCTGCCGCGACCGACCCTGTTTCCGACAACCGCACCAATAATTGATCTCAACATTTTTGGTCTCCTAAACCATGTTTTCAGGTCTGACATGGGTATCGAAAGTTGCTTCGTCAACCATTCCGAGTTCTAACGCGGCTTCGCGGAGTGTGGTTCCGTTACCATGCGCGTGCTTCGCAATATTTGCCGCGTTATCATAGCCGATTACCGGCGCGAGCGCGGTTACCAGCATTAACGAGCGGTCGAGCAGTTCGGATATTCGAGCGCGGTTAGGTTCTAATCCCGCGATACAGCGTGTTGCGAAACTCTCCATGCCGATGCTGAGCAATTCAATGGAACGAAGCACGTTGGCGCCGATCAGCGGCTTGAACACGTTAAGCTGCAAATGCCCCTGCATCCCGCCTACGGTCACTGCCTGATGGTTGCCGATCACCTGCGCCGCGACCATCGTCAGCATCTCGCACTGCGTCGGGTTGACCTTGCCGGGCATGATCGAGCTGCCGGGTTCGTTTTCGGGGAGCAGCAGTTCGCCAAGCCCCGAGCGCGGGCCGGACCCGAGCAGGCGAATATCGTTGGCGATCTTCATAAGGCTGACCGCGAGTGTATTGAGTACACCCGACACTTCGACGAGCGTATCGTGCGAAGCCAAGGCCTCGAACTTGTTGGGAGCGCTCACCCAAGGTACACCGCCGGTCAGCAATGCGAGTTCGGTGCAAAAATCATCACCGAAGCCAAGTGGCGCGTTTAGCCCGGTACCCACCGCAGTGCCGCCTTGGGCCAGTCTCGAAAGTCGGGGCCAGACGCCCACTATCCGGTCCGCACTGTCGCCTAGCATAGTGACATAGGCAGACATTTCCTGCCCGAGTGTAAGCGGCGTCGCATCCTGCATATGAGTGCGACCGATCTTCACGATGTCGCTCCACGACCCTGCATGAACTGCAAACGACGAAGCAAGGTTGCGCACCGCTTTCAGCAAATGATCGCGGCTCGCCATTGCGACCGAAATGTGCATCGCCGTCGGGAAGCTGTCATTCGATGACTGGCTCATATTGATATGGTCATTGGGATGCACCGGCGACTTGCCGCCGCGCGTTCCAGCCAGCATTTCGTTGGCGCGGCCAGCGATTACTTCGTTGACGTTCATGTTGGACTGAGTGCCGCTCCCGGTTTGCCAGATGGTGAGCGGAAACTGGTCGTCATGCTCGCCAGCAACCACTTCGGCTGCTGCGGCTTCGATGGCGTCGGCAAGCTTTTCGTCCAACTCGTGCTTGCGGTTCACCCGCGACGCGGCCTGTTTCACCAACGCCAGCGCGTGAATAATCCCAATCGGCATCCGCTCATGCGGCGGGAAGGGAAAATTTTGTATGCTGCGCTGGGTCTGCGCGCCCCAATAAGCCTCGGCGGGAACTTCGACAGGTCCAAAACTGTCGGATTCGGTGCGGGTGGGCATCATGCGAGCTTCCGCTCACCCTGAGCCTGTCGAAGGGTCACTTCTTCCGTCCGAAGTCCACACTCACTACGTTGGATCCGTCTTCTTTGGCAATCGCAACCTCGTCATTGCCTGCTGCTTCGTGCGGTTCGGGGATGCTTTCGCCAGCGTCAACGTGAAACTGAAGAGCGAAATCGACCGATGGATCTACAAATGCAGTAATCGCCGAATAGGGAATGACCAGATGCGAAGGAATTTGGCTGAATGACAGGCCAATCTCGAAATGATGCGCCTCGACCTTCAAATCCCAGTATTTGTGTTGAACGACGATAGTCATCTCGTCGGGAAAGCGTTCGTGAAGATGTTTCGGGATAACGACGCCGGGCGCCTGAGTCTTGAATGTGATGTAGAAATGATGGTCGCCGGGCAGGCCGTTCAGCGCGACATCGCCGAGCACTCGACCCACCACCGCGCGCAGTGCCTCTTGCACTACGTCGTCATAGGGAATCAGGCTATCGGCATGCTCTTCACTCATGCGCGCTTGGTGGACTGTGAGCGCGCCGAAATCAAGATGCTTGTTATTGCCAAGTGCGCGAGAATGCGTATAGCGGCGGCCATGCGCACAGGGACAATCAGCCGCAAGACAAACGAAACGTCGATTGATGTCGAGGTCAACCTCGACGGCACTGGCATATATGAGGTTTCGACCGGTATCGGGTTTCTTGACCATATGCTTGAGCAGCTATCGCGGCATTCGTTGATCGACTTGAAGGTTAAGGCGGTCG
>JANPAM010000501.1:0-21632 GCA_031429915.1 Sphingomonadales bacterium
GAAGGCAATTACAAGGTTGCCCCTGATGACCGCGAAGGCAAGACATTCGAAGGCGAGGGCGATTCGGCCTTTGCTGCCAGTGAAGGCAAGAAAACCGGTGCCACAATCGCTGTTCCAGCCAAAACGGACGGCGCGAAAGCAACGACGCCCGCTGCGAGTGGCCCTACGCCAGCTGGTGCTGTAATGGTCCAATTGGGCGCATTTGGCGACGCAGCCAAGGCCGACCAAGCTTGGGCAGCATTTGGCAAACGCTTTGGCTTCTTGTCGGGCACCAACCGCAAAATCGCCGAAGCAACGGGTGAGGGCGGGCGCAAGATATTCCGTCTTCAAGCCGTGACCGCCAATGCAGCAGCGGCGCAACAGCTCTGCGCCAAGCTGAAAGCTGCTGGCGAGAATTGCCTGATCGTAAAATAAAAGACGCCGGGGGGAGGCTTAGGCCGTGGTAGCTTTTGCTGCTGCGGCCTGGCTATCCATGCTTGATTAGTTGCATAATGCAACTTATGAAGGCTCCATTCCGAGGAGCATGTATGACGTCACCTTTATATTCAGCCAGTATTCCCGCCTTTGTCCGGGGTTTGCGTAATCTGTCCGCTATTCTTGATAAGGGGATGGCGTTTGCCGAGGCGAATGGGATCGCTCATTCCGAGCTGCTCGAAGCGCGTGTGGTTGATGACATGGCACCGTTCACCCGGCAGGTTCAAATGGTCACCGATACGGCCAAGGGTGTTGCCGTGCGAGTGGGGCAGATGGAAAATGCGGTTTGGGCCGATTCCGAAGTCAGCTTTGACGAACTGCAAACGCGGATCGCCAAGGCGATTGCGTTTCTTAAAGCTTCACCGGCAGGCGGATTTGACGGGCGTGAGGACGCGGCGGTGACGTTGCAAACGCCAAGCGGTGATTTTCCATTTACCGGCAGCAGCTATGTCCACGGATATGCAATTCCTAACTTCTATTTCCATCTGACGACGGCTTATGCGATCCTTCGCATGAAGGGCGTGCCGCTTGGCAAGTTGGACTTTCTGGGTGCCATAAGTCGCTAACGAGCGTGTCGGTTATGCACAGTTTTGCTCGGCACCTGCGTGGCTCGGTGCTTGTCATATCCTAGAGTGCGCGATAGCCTCAAACAATGAAGCCTGTTATTTTTGGTCTCTCCGGCCTGATACTCACCGATGACGAAAAGCGTCTTTTTCGCGATGTCGATCCGGCTGGATATATATTATTCAAGCGCAATATCGATGATCGGGAGCAGGTCCGTGCGCTGACCGATAGTTTGCGCGAACTGCATGGGCGCGATGATGTGCTGATTTGTATCGATCAGGAAGGCGGGCGCGTTGCGCGGATGCGGGGGCCGGTTTGGCCGGAATTTCCGGCGGGCGGCGTGTTCGACGCGCTATACGACATCGCGCCGATGTCGGCGATTGAAGCCGCGCATTGCAATGCCGAGGCGATAGCGTTGGTGTTGGCCGAGGTTGGAATTAACGTCGATTGCCTACCCTTGCTCGATGTGAGGGTGCCCGAAACCCACGCCGCGATTGGCGACCGGGCGCTAGGTAGCGATCCGATGCGCGTGGCGGCTTTGGGTCGGGCGATGCTCGACGGGCTGGCGGCTGGCGGCGTCGTCGGTGTAGTCAAGCATATGCCGGGGCAGGGGCGCGCGGTGGTCGATACCCACCACGAATTGCCGCATGTTCATGCGAGCGAAGCCGAACTGGAGCAGGATCTTGCGCCGTTCCGGACGCTGAATTGGGCACCAATGGGGATGACGGGCCATGTCGTCTATGACGTGTGGGATGCCGAGCAGCCCTCCACGATGTCACCCGTGATTATCGAAGACATCATTCGCGGCAAGATCGGTTTCGACGGCCTGCTGATGAGCGACGATCTTGATATGAATGCGCTGTCGGGGGACGTGCCGACGCGAGCGGTCGAGTGTGTGGCTGCGGGATGCGATATCGCGCTTAATTGTTGGGGCCGGTTTGACGAGATGGTCGCGATTGCTGAGCGGTTGCCCGAGATTACGGCTGCGGCTCGGGTGAGGCTGGACCGAGCGATGGCGAAGGCGGCACCAAAGTTCGACGCCGGACGGTTGGCGCATGCGTTGGAGAAGCGCGATCAGCTGCTTGCGGTTGCTGGTGCGGCGGTTGCTAGCAAATTGACGCACGCGGCAACCGGGGCGGCATGAGTGGCGAGTTGCTCTTCGACGACGGCGATCTGAGAACCGAACCGGACGAACTGCACCCCGACGTGCTGACGATAGACATCGACGGTTGGGAAGGCCCGCTCGATTTGCTGCTCACGCTGGCACGCAACCAGAAGGTCGATTTGAGGCAAATTTCGATACTGGCGCTGGTCGAGCAGTATCTCGTGTTTATTGACGAAGCGCGGGCTTTGAAGCTCGAACTGGCTGCCGATTATCTGGTGATGGCGGCTTGGCTGGCGTATCTGAAATCGGCGTTGTTGCTGCCCAAAGAGGTAGGCGTTGACCCCTCGCCCGAGGAATTGGCCTTGCGGTTGCAATTGCGGCTTGAGCGGCTGAACGCGATGCGCGAGAGCGGGGCTCGGTTGATGGCGCGTGACCGGATTGGCCGCGATATATTTTTGCGCGGCAATCCAGAAGGCTTGCGCGTGGTCAAGGCGCGGGCGTGGGAGTGTGATTATTTTGAGCTGATTACTGCTTACGGACAGATCAAGGCACGGACTCAACCGGTGTTGCACGTCGTTAAACGCCGCGCGGTGATGACGCTTGAAGAGGCGCTGGAGCGTGTGTCGGCGATGATTGGCAGGGCGATCGAATGGACGTCGATTGAGGCATTCCTGCCCGAGTTTGCCGAACCGGCTTTGCGCAAATCGGCGCTGGCATCAAGTTTTGTGGCGGCGCTCGAACTTGCCAAACGCGG
This sequence comes from Sphingomonadales bacterium, assembly GCA_031429915.1. Classification (GTDB taxonomy): domain Bacteria; phylum Pseudomonadota; class Alphaproteobacteria; order Sphingomonadales; family Sphingomonadaceae; genus Sphingorhabdus_B. Next base: position 2,898 of record JANPAM010000501.1, read on the forward strand.
GACAATTGATTTGCAACAGACTGACAGCTTCGCGCCGCTGATGGTGAGGATGAAAGCATGATGATCGAGCATGACCCCGATGTCCGCGCCGTAGAGGCGACCCTGTTCGCCGCCGAGCAACCGATGACCGTCGAGCAAATCCGAGCCTATGTTGGCGATACCGTCGATGTCGCGGCGGCGCTGGCAGCGCTAGCCGCGCATTATGTCGGGCGCGGCGTTGAACTGGTTCAGCGCGGCAAGGCGTGGCATTTCCAGACCGCCGCCGACCTCGCGCATTTGCTCCGCCGCGAGCGCGAGGAAAGCCGTAAGCTTAGCCGTGCTGCGGTCGAGACGCTGGCGATTATCGCCTATCACGAACCCGTCAGCCGAGCGGAGATCGAAGCAATCCGCGGCGTGCAAATCTCCAAGGGCACGCTCGACGTGCTGATGGAGGCAAATTGGGTTCGGCCTGCGGGTCGGCGTGAAGTTCCGGGGCGTCCGCTGATTTACGCAACGACGGCAGGGTTTCTGCAACATTTCGGTCTTAATAACCGCAAAGACTTGCCGGGAATAGATGATCTGAAGGCTGCCGGACTGCTCGATCCGGTCGATATGGCGATGGGTGATATGCATTTCGGCGAAGAATCCGAGAGCGAACTGGAAATTGCCGATGACAATGACTAGGTATGACCAGCAATACAGCGGCGTTTCTGCCGCGTTAGGAGTATGACATGGGTGGATTGAGCATCTGGCATTGGCTGATTGTTGGCATTTTGGTGCTTTTATTGTTCGGTAAGGGTCGCTTTTCAGACATGATGGGCGACGTTGCCAAGGGCATAAAAAGCTTCAAAAAAGGCATGACCGAGGAAGACGAAGCGCCGAAGCCAGCGGCGCAAATCGAATCGCCGACCAGCGTCATCGACGCGGAGAAACAGAGCGAAAAGACACTTTGATTCCGTTTTCACGTTAAACGGGGTAACCAATGTTTGACATCGCATCATCCGAATTCCTGTTGGTGATGCTGGTTGCGCTTGTCGTGATCGGCCCCAAGGATTTGCCGCGCGTGTTGAGCGCGGTCGGCAAATGGGTCGGCAAAGCGCGCGGTGTTGCGGCGCAGTTCCGCTCTAGCTTTGATGACATGGTTCGAGAATCCGAACTCGCCGATCTCGAAAAGAAGTGGAAGGCCGAGAATGATCGCATAATGCAGGTTCATCCGCCCGAGCCAGTGTTCGAGGCAACGGCCGAGCCGGAGACCCCCGCTCCTGCGGCAAAACCGAAAGCGAAGCGGAAGCCGAAACCTAAAGTCGATCCCGCAATATGAGCGAGCCTGAAGATAGCAAAATGCCGTTGCTCGATCACCTGATCGAATTGCGCCGCCGTTTGCTTTGGTCAGTGCTCGCGCTTGCCGTTGCCTTCGGCATCTCAATTTATTTTGCGCGACCTATTTTAGGATTTCTGGTCCAGCCATTGCTGGCCTCAGGACAAAGCAAACTGATCTACACCGCAATTTTCGAAGCGTTCTTCGTCGAGATCAAGGTCGCGTTCTTCGCCGCGTCCTTCTTTTCTTTCCCGGTATTCGCGACGCAGCTATGGAAATTCGTAGCGCCGGGTCTTTATTCAAAGGAAAAACGCGCATTCCTGCCGTTCCTGCTGGCAACCCCTGTATTGTTCACGGCGGGCGCCGCGATGGCTTATTATATGGCGATCCCGATTGCGCTCAAATATCTGCTTGGTTTCGGCGGAGACGTCGGTGGGGTGCAGCAAGAGGCGCTGCCCGGTGTCGATAATTACCTCAATTTTGTAATGAAGTTTATCTTCGGCTTTGGCATTTCGTTCCTGCTGCCAGTACTGCTCATGCTGCTCGAAAAAGCCGGGATCGTCAGCCTTCAGCAGCTCAGAGGTGCGCGTCGCTATGCAATTGTCGGCTCATTTGCGGTCGCCGCCGTGCTTACGCCGCCAGACGTCGTGTCGCAGCTGTTACTGGCGATCCCGTTGTGCATTCTCTACGAACTCGCGCTGATCGCAATCTGGCTGACACAGCGTTCACAAAAAAAAGTGGCCTCGGAAACCGAGACCACTCTTTCACCGTAGATTAGCGCTTAGAGCGCTTTGTCTCCGGCTTCGCCAACTGATTCGATATCCCGTCCAGCACCCTTTACGGTGTTGCAAGCCGATACCAAAAGCGATGCCGATATCAAAATGGCTACTGCAATTTTACGCATAATCTATCTCCATTTGTGAGCACTCTAGGGTGAACCTCATGCAATGAACCTACGATGACGCACATTGTTCCGTTTCGTCAAAAGCTCAGTCGCGCAGTTAGTCTGAAATCACGGCCTGACAGCGGCACAAAATCTTTGGTGAACGAAGCAGCACGGCGCGCCTCGATATCGAAAATGTTGTTCGCCGCCGCGATCAGGGCGATGTTCCGGTCGCGTCCGAACGGTCGCCATGTGAGCGCTGCATTAACCATCGTGAAGCCGTCGGTTGTGGTTTCGAAACTGGCAACGCGATTTTGGGCGTCAGTCCATTCCACTTCACCGCGCAGATCGAGATTACCGCTTTTCAGTTCGACCCCGCCGAGCAAACGAAGCGGCGGGATGCGTGGTACCGGGCCAGCGCCGCGCACACTGGCGCGCACGTAATCGGCGACCCCGTCAACCACCAGGTCGAAGCCGCCAAGGCTGCCCAGCATCGCGCTGGCCTCCGCCTCGACGCCCCAGACCCGCGCTTTGCGCTGGAAATACTGGAAGACCGGCAGGTCGTCTTGAACCGCGCCGGTCTCGGCTTCGTAGATAAAGCTATCGAAGCGGTTCGCATAAACCGTCGCGGTGAAATCGACTCGAGTGCTGTCGTAGCGCGCATAAAGCTCGCCGTTCCAACTGCGTTCGCTACGCAAGCCGGGGTCGCCTATTTCAAATGATTGGGTAGCAACATGCGGGCCGTTGGAGAACAGTTCTTCAACCGAAGGTGCTCTGCCAGTACGAGAGAGATTGGTGCCGATTTTCAAATCGCCAATGTTATAGCCTAGCCCGACCGCCGCCGACACGTTGTTAAATTTGCGGTCGATGCCGAGCGTTTGGGCTTCAAGATTGGCGCGGTCGTACCGCAATGCCACTTCGGCTTCGAAAGCGCCAAGTCCAAATTCCTGCAAACTGAAAATTCCGAACGCATTGGTTCTGGTCGGTGGAACAAATGCTTCTTCGCCAATCGCTTCGAAATCACGCGTCGTAAACTGGATGCCGCTTGCGCCGCGCCAGCCATTTTTGTCGTTCTGTGTCAGTTCAAGGCGCGATTCGATTGCCTTGCTCAAAAATGACGTGCCGACCTCGCCGCCCTCCAGTTCGACATGCTTATAATTGGCATAGCCGGTGCGCAGCCGCAATTTGTCGAACAGACCGTCGCCCAACTCGACCTCGCCGCGCAGGTCGAACCGGTATTGGCGCAAGTCGATGGAAACGCCGTCCTCTTCGGGCGCCGCGCCAAAATCGGGGCGTTCGGCGATGCCGTAGCTGGTGTCGTAAATGTTGAACGACACGCCCAGATTGCCGCCGTCTTCGATAAACGCGGCTCCGGCTCCCGCCGACCAGGTTTCGACACCGCTATTGGGCAATCGACCTCGCGAACCCGCCAGCGCGGTTGCATTTGCTGCTTCGGTGGTGTTGCCCAACGCGGTTTGGTCGGAGGCGAAATCGAGCGCCTCAGCACGCAATGACGGCGACAGCAAAAATCCGCCGATTCGCAAATCGTCGCTGTTGCGGTAACTGCCGTCGGCATGAACGACGAAGCGGTCACCGACGGGCACGTCAATCGACGCTCCGCCCGAATATTCGCCGGCAGCACTCGCATAGCCAGCCTGCGCATCGACGTGAACTGCCTCTTCGGGCACCGAACGCGGGATGCGTTTGTCGATGACGTTGACCGCGCCACCAACGGCCTGTCCGCCGAACAACAGCACGGCTGGGCCGCGCAACACTTCGATCCGCTCGGTGGTCAGCGCGTCGATTGTGACAGCATGGTCAGCCGACGTGTTCGATGCATCGATATTGCCGATTCCGTCGGTCAGCACAGCGACGCGGTTGCCCTGGAATCCACGCAATACGGGCCGCGATGCGCCGGGGCTGAAACTGGTTGCCGAAACACCGGGGAGGCTGGTCAGCATATCCCCGATCTGCCCTTGCGTTTCCGCCGCCAGTTTCTCGCCAGACAAAGCCGATGTGCCCGATAGGATGTCGAGGCGTTCGACATAAGGCGCGGTGACCACGATTTCCTTCTCCGTATGAAAATCATCGGATTGTGCGGGCGCACTGATCTTTGGTTCAGGATTTTCCTGCGCATATACCGGTGTGACCGACACCAATGAGATCGTGGCCAGACTGGCGGAAAAAAATGTGACGCGCTTCAAAATCATAGTCATCAAACCGAATGAAAGAGGGAGAATGGGCTGCTAGTCGCGATGTGATATTATAACAACACGCAAAATGTGATTTTCGACGAAACGAGCGAATGTGCCGATAAATTGCCACAGAAGCGTAACTGTTCGCCTAGCAACATTGTCTGGCTTGCGGTTGGTAATGAAGCCCATTACCTGACTGGCTTATGAATTTACTTGGCTCCACACTCGATCTTATCGGGCATACCCCGCTCGTCCGCCTCGCCGGTCCAAGCGAAGCCGCAGGTTGCGAAATTTTTGGCAAATGCGAATTCGCCAATCCCGGGGCTTCGGTAAAGGACCGGGCGGCGCTTTACATCGTTCGCGATGCTGAGGCGAACGGGTCGTTGAATCCCGGCGGAACGATTGTCGAAGGCACTGCTGGTAACACCGGTATCGGGCTGGCACTGGTCGCCAATGCGCTTGGCTACAAAACGATCATTGTTATGCCCGAAACGCAGAGCCAGGAGAAAAAGGATACGCTGCGGGCGCTGGGTGCCGAGTTGGTGCTCGTGCCCGCCGCGCCGTACTCGAACCCCGGACATTTTGTTCATACTTCGCGTCGATTGGCCGAAGAAACGCCCAATGCCGTATGGGCCAACCAGTTCGACAACATTGCCAATCGTCGCGCACATATTGAAACCACGGCTGAGGAGATTTGGGCGCAGATAGAGGGTCGGATCGACGGTTTTACGTGCTCTGCGGGGACGGGCGGGACGATTGCGGGGGTCGGGCTGGGGCTGAAGGCCAAGGACGAAAATGTGACCATTGCGTTGACCGATCCGCATGGTGCGGCGCTCTATAGCTTTTACGATTGCGGCGAGTTGCGGTCGGAGGGCAGTTCGGTAGCCGAGGGCATCGGGCAGGGCCGCATCACCGCCAATCTCGACGGCGCACCGATTGATACCCAGTTCCGGATATCGGATGGGGAAGGCATGGTCTGGGTTCGGCGTTTGCTGGCTGAGGAAGGGCTTTGCCTTGGCCTGTCATCGGGTATCAATGTTGCTGGCGCGGTGGCGTTGGGCAAGCAGTTGGGCTCGGGATCGCGGATCGCCACGATCCTGTGCGACACCGGGTTTCGATACCTATCGACGATCTACAATCCCGAGTGGATGGCGAGTAAAGGTCTGGAGCCGATGCCTTGGCAACTGGACAATTGAATAGATCGCCACGATATATCAGTTCAGGAGGACGACATATGGTCGAACCGCGTCAATCTGCATTGCAGCGTATACAGGTCGGTGTCGTCGGCCTTGTGGTGGTGCTGTTGTTTGTTAGCCTTGCCAATATGGTGCTCGACCGGGTGACCGGCGGACCATCGCTTACCGAGGCATCTGGGTCAGTCGGTGACAAGACCGAAGTTCCCGATGAGCCGCTGGCCGAGCTCGGCGTAACTCCGGTTGCGACCGAAGAGACAGCACCGGTAGTTGAAACATCGCCGCCGCCTACCAACAATGTTGGACAACGCCCGTCAGGCTCGCGGCGCTGATATTTTCATCGTTAAGGTAATCATTTTATGAAGCTCACTGGCTTCGGACCCGCGATTCAGAAACGGCTTTGGGTTGGCGTGTTGCTTGTGCTGGGGCTAGTTTTTTTGCTCTCGGCAATGGCGTATTTGCGACCGGCGAAGGAAGCACCGTTGCCAAAGCTCGGATTGATGACCACGTTGCCGTTGCAATGGAGCGAAGGCGGCATTGAGGCGGCAGTCAAGGACGACGCGGCACCACATCCGGCTTATGTGCGGCTGACGGCGGCCTATAATGTCGTGCCGCGTGATGATCTGGACGGCATCGACCGGCTATCGCTGCTGCTGCTTGCCCAGCCGCGTGCGATGAGTCCGACTGAACTGGTCAAGCTTGATGCCTGGGTACGGGGCGGCGGTCGGTTGCTGTTGCTGGCCGACCCAGCGTTGCAATGGGGCAGTCTTTACCCGCTTGGTGACAAACGACGTCCATTGTTCACGTCGCTGCTATCGCCGCTGTTCAGCCATTGGGGCATCGAACTTGTGATGCCGATCGACAAGGCCGAGCCGGTTTCGATGCGTCAGATAGACGGCCTGACGATTCGAACGCTGACGCCTGGCGAATGGCGGACGAAGAATGGCGAGAAGACGGCATCATGCCGGATCGCCGATAACGCGATCTATGCCGATTGCGCGGTGGGCAAGGGCAGGGCGCTGCTCATTGCCGACGCCGATCTGCTCGATACACCCCAATGGGAGGGCCGTGGGGCGCGGATACTGACTCGCGCCGACGAGAGCGGCAATGTGCAATGGATTGAAAAGCTGCTGATTGAGCTGCGCAACGGTGAGGCTAGGGAAATTCAGGGAAACTAAGCGGCGAGTCGCAATTTTGGCCGGTTTTCGCGGCAAAAGCGTGGAAGCGCTGCGGAAAATCGACAACGGAAGGTATATGGTTAATAAAACTTATCGTATGATATCAGTACTATGTACGCTGATATAGGGTATTATCCATAATATCCCTCTTTCCATCCACGATTTCCCTTGATAAGCAGGGGGCGTTAAAGGGTGAGTTATTCCGTTTCAGGCCGCAATCGAGCCCGAGCATAAGTTAGGCACTTATGTGATCGAATAACTGTGCCCTCGGATAATGGGGGTAAGTGGGTGTCAGCTTTGGTGGTCTATGCGGGTTCGGGGGTGTCGGGTGTCGATGCCAAAGGCCGCACGACCATCCCCGCCGAACTTCGCGATAGCGTCCAGCAATCGAGCGGTGCCAATTCGGTGTGTATCGCGCGACATAGCTCCTTGCCTTGCTTAGTGGGATTTGGCGGCGCCGAACGCTTGAAACTGCGCACCGACATCGAAACCCAGTGGCAGAGCGCAGTTACCCGCGGCGACCAGTTCGACCGTGAACTGGCTGGCATCTCGGCTTCGTCGATATTCGAAACCGCATTTGAAGCCAGCGGACGGTTTGTGTTGTCGCCCATGCTCAAACATTTCGGTCGCGTTGATGATCGCGCATTTTTCTTCGGGGCAACCACTCACTTCATGCTGTGGAACCCCGATGTCTTCCTCAAAGAAGCACCGGCGCAGTTTGACCCCGTAAAAGACGAGTTGAGCTATTGGCTCAACGAACACGCGAAGCGCGGCAAATGACCGCGCCAGCACCCCATATTCCGGTTTTACTGGATGAAGTAATTCACTCTCTAGCCATCACCCCTGGCGCGGAGATCGTGGACGGCACCTTTGGGGCAGGAGGATACAGCCAAGCGATACTGGCTGGCGGCGCGCGCGTTTACGCGTTCGACCGCGATCCCGATGCTCTATTAGAAGGTGCCACACTTGCAGGCGAGAGTAAGGGCGTTTTACGCCTCTACTCCGCCTGCTTTTCTGACATGGACAGCGTGTTGATTGCCGACGGCGTTAGTTCTGTTGACGGCGTTGTGCTCGATATCGGCGTCTCGTCGATGCAGCTCGACCGGGCCGAGCGTGGTTTTTCGTTCCAGAAAGACGGGCCGCTCGATATGCGGATGGGTCAGGACGGCATGACCGCCGCCGACTTTGTCAACGAAGCCGAAGAGGCCGATATTGCAGACATCATCTATCGCTATGCCGAAGAGCATCGGTCACGCCGTATTGCCCGGTCGATTGTAGCGGCACGCCCTATAACAACCACATCCGAACTCGCTTCGATTGTCCGCCGAGCCGTTGGCCACAAGCCCGGCGCACCAAAAGATCCTGCGACGCGCACATTTCAGGCCATCCGAATCCACATTAACCGCGAACTTGATGAACTGACCGGCGGGCTCGAAGCGGCTGAACGCATGTTGAAGCCGGGCGGACGGTTGGCGGTGGTAACCTTCCACAGCCTTGAGGATCGCATCGTAAAACAGTTTTTGCGCCGTCGTAGCGGCAGCGAGGGCGCTGGTTCACGGCATGTGCCGACGGTTGCAGACAATGGTCCAGCACCGACATTTGACAAGGCCGACAAAGCGTTGCGCCCATCGAACGATGAAATCGCGCGCAACCCGCGTGCCCGCTCAGCAACACTGCGCTCGGCCACCCGCACTTCATCGGCGGCATGGCGGGAAGGAGAAGCGGCATGAGCCTTGCGATGAAACGTCTCAAAAATCTCGGCTGGCTGGCGCTGGTTTTTCTAGTCGCGATCCTGCTTTACCCGCTGTCGCTAAACGTGGCCGCATTGCATAGCGACCTGGTGCTTGTTGATAACAATATCCTCGAAACCAAGCGCGAAATCAGCTTTTTGCAAGCCGAATTGCGGACGCGGGCGAGCATGCAGCAACTCGAAGAGTGGAACGATCTGCTCTACGGATACGAACCACCGACCGCGCAGCAATTCGTAAATGGCGAAGCTGCATTGGCTGGGTTCGATGGCGACACAGCCGTTTCCAGCCCTGTAATGATATCGGCATCGGACAATGACGGTGCTGCTCCGTCTGGGGTCATTGGCGCCGAGCGCAACTTTGAGACCCCCCGGCCAACCTCGGTCGCAACGGCTCAGGCCCAAACTCCGTCAGCGGTTCGCGACGTGGAAAAACCGGACGTGGAGCAAACGCGGACCGAGCGGCTGGCACAGATCGATCAAAAGCTATTATCGGACGATCTGATGCGCGATATTTCGGCAAGGGCGGATAATGAGCGTAAGCGCAGATGACGATATTCGCGGCCCGCACAACGACGCGGAAGAGCGGAATAGGCCAGCCGCCATTCGCCGCCAATGCGTTCTGGAGGTTGCTGGTACTTGTCGCCATGTTCGGGCTGTTCATCATGTTGCTGATCGGCCGGCTGGCAACTCTGGCGTTATTTGAAAGCACTCGGGCGTTTGGTGCGACCACCACCGACTATGTTCCTGATCGCGGAGATATCGTTGACCGCAACGGAGTACCGCTTGCCCGCAGCATTTATGGCTATGCGATTTGGGTCAAGCCGCAAAATATTCTGGGCGATAAAAGGGAATTGGCGGGCGAACTGGCAAAAATTTTCCCCGATACGCCTGCGGCTGAATTTTACGCCAAGCTGACGAACGACAAATCCGGTTATCTACGTAAACGCGCACTACCCGAAGAAGTGCGCCGCGTGCATGACCTTGGTGAAATCGCTATCGAATTTCCACGCGAGGCAACGCGGCTATATCCGCAACACGATCTGGCAGCGCACGTTCTTGGGTTCGTCAACCGCGACGGAAAGGGTGCGTTGGGCATGGAGCGGGTGATGAACGATCATCTGCGCGATCCGGCCAAGCGAGGCAAACCGCTTAATCTGGCGCTCGACGTGCGGGTTCAGGCTGCGCTTGAAAGCGAACTGGCATCGGGCATGATCGCGACCGGAGCGAAGGGCGCAGCAGGTGTCATTCTGGATGTTCAAACCGGCGAAGTGGTTGCGATGGCCACATTGCCGTCGTTCAATCCCAATCGACCGGTGTTCGCCAATATTCCCGATCTGGGCGAAAAGATTATTAATGGTCGCTACCCGATCACTCGCCAAACCAACAACGTCACCAATCGCGTTTATGAGTTGGGGTCAACGTTCAAACCGCTCACTGTAGCGGCGGCGCTCGATGCAGGAACAGTGCGCGATCTTTCGATACGGTATAATGCCACCGTTCCGTTGCAGGTAGGCCGTTTCAAAATTCGTGATACTCATCCGGCCGGTCGATGGCTGAATACTCCAGAATCTCTGGTGCACAGCTCAAATGTTGTTACCGCCCAGATAGCAGATAATTTGGGTGCGACGCGGATGGATGCAATGCTTCGTACAATGCATTTCAATGCTCGCCCTGATGTCGAGCTCGCTGAAAAAGCAATGCCGCTTTACCCGAAAAGCTGGGGTCGGATTACCAATATGACCGTCGGCTATGGCCACGGCATTGCGGTAACGCCACTTCATCTCGCGAGCGCTTACGCTGCAATGGTAAACGGCGGCATCTACCGTCCGGCAACGATGTTTAAAACCAAAGCTGACGCCAAACTTCCTGGCAAGCGCGTATTCACCGCTGCGACAAGTGCGCGTATGCGACAGTTGATGCGCATGATTGTCGTCGACGGCACTGGGAAAAATGCCGATGCACAAGGGTACCGCGTCGGTGGCAAGACCGGCTCGGCCGAAAAGCCGGGCGTGGGCGGTTACAGCCGTAATCTCGTGGTGGCCACTTTCGCGGCCGCTTTCCCGATGGATAATCCACGTTACGTGGTGGTAGCAATGCTCGACGAACCGAAGGGTACCGCAGAATCAAGCTTCCAACGTACTGCCGGTTATACGGCGGCGCCTGTGGTAAAGAAAGCTGTCACGCGCATCGGCCCGTTGCTCGGTATTATTCCGGATATGAAACGCGATGTTGATGTTTCCGAGCTGATGCCCCTATTGTGGAAAGCCAAGGGAGAGCGATAATGCGCCTTGGACAATTGCTGCCTGATTTAGACGGTGTTGCCGCCGAACAGACGGTCACCGGCTTTGCCATAGATCACCGGAAGATTGCGACGGGAACTGTCTTCGGTGCATTTCAAGGCGCGGCGTTCAACGGTGAAGATTTTATCGACGACGCGGTTGCTAGCGGTGCCATCGCCGTTGTTGCGCGACCCGAGGCACAAGTCGTTGGTGCAGTCCATCTTGCCGCTGATAATCCACGACACGCTTTTGCACATATGGCGGCCAAATTTTTTTCGCCGTTTCCCCAGCATATAGCTGCGGTTACCGGCACCAACGGCAAGACATCGACTGCCGAACTGACCCGGCAGTTATGGCGGATGGCGGGGCACAATGCTGCATCGATTGGGACGTTGGGAATCACGACTGCGTCCGATCAAACCAAGACCGGACTTACAACACCCGACATAGTTACCTTTCTGTCGAATATGTCGGGCTTAGCGCGCGAGGGCGTCAGCCACGCCATATTCGAAGCGTCGAGCCACGGTCTGGCGCAATATCGCAGCGAAGGTGTTCCTGTTCGGATTGCCGCTTTTACCAACCTGAGCCGCGATCATCTCGATTATCATCATAATATGGATGATTATTTCGATGCCAAGATGCGGTTGTTCGATGAAGTCGTTAGCGACGATGGCACGGCGGTAATTTGGGCCGATGATATATGGTCGGACAAAGCCATCGCGCGCGCCAAACAACGCGCATTGCGGCTGATTACGGTGGGAGAAAAAGGCGAGAGCATTCGTCTGGTCTCGCGCACCCCAACGCAGTTGGGCCAGACGCTTGAGCTCGCCATTCAGGGTGAGATCAGCAGGGTCAAACTTCCGCTGATCGGCGCATATCAAGCAGCGAACGTCCTGGTTTCAGCTGGTATTGTGTTGGCGAGTGGCGGCGATGTCGAAGATGTGCTCGGGCATGTGGCGCGACTGCAGCCGGTGCGAGGCAGGCTCGAGCGCGCAGTCATCACGAGAAGCGGCGCGCCGGTATATGTCGATTACGCACATACGCCCGATGGTCTGCGCGCCGCAATTGCCGCGCTTCGTCCGCATACGAAAGGTAAGTTGATAACCGTTTTCGGCGCTGGTGGCGATCGCGACAAAGGCAAGCGACCCGAAATGGGCGTTATTGCCATCGCAGAGTCGGACATCGTAATCGTCACCGATGACAATCCACGCAGCGAAGATCCGGCACTCATCCGCGACGACATCATTCAGGGCGCACCCGGCGCTCACAATATCGGCGACCGCCGCTATGCGATTGCGTTTGCTATCGAACATGCCGAACCCGACGACATCGTCCTGATCGCAGGCAAGGGCCATGAACAGGGTCAGGAAATCGCTGGACGAATGCTGCCGTTTGACGATGTCGAAGTGGCACGGGAATGTGCCGCGTGAGCGCGCTTTGGACTCACGATGAACTGATCGCTGCAGTGGGTGGCACAGCAGAAGGGATATTTGCCGCAAATGAAGTCGCGTTTGATTCGCGCGAGATTGGTCAGGGGGATTTATTCTTTGCCCTGAAAGGCGATGCGACCGACGGGCATCTGTTCGCTGACAAAGCTTTCGCCAATGGTGCAGCCGGCGCCGTCGTCAGCGATCCCATTGGGCGTCCGCACATATTGGTCGACGACACCATGGAGGCTCTCAATGCCTTGGCCCGTGCCTCGCGCGCTCGCGTGTCAGCCAAGATTATCGGCGTTACCGGCTCGGCCGGAAAGACCGGCACAAAAGAAGCGCTGTATGCCGCGCTCGACAGGTCGTCACGCGGGTTCGCGCACCGGTCGGTCAAGAGCTACAACAACCATGTCGGTGTCCCCTTGAGCCTCGCCCGGATGCCGCGTGACACGAAATATGGCGTTTTCGAAATGGGTATGAACCATGCCGGAGAATTGCGCGAGCTGACGGATTTGGTCCGGCCGCATGTTGCCATCATCACCACCATCGCACCTGCGCATATCGGTTTCTTCAAGGATGAAGCCGAGATTGCCGATGCCAAGGCAGAAATTTTCGAAGGCCTGATGCCGGGCGGCACTGCCATCATTCCTGCCGACAACGCGCATTATCGGAGATTGCGAGATGCTGCGGAAAAATACGCGGCCAATGTGATAAGTTTCGGGTTTGCCGCCGACGCCGATGTAAGGGTCCTGGATCATGTTGCGTCGCAAGACGGCGGGTCTCTGATTACCGCAAAACTGCCCGGCGGCACGTTGTGCTACACGTTGTCGCAACCGGGCAAGCACTGGATCGCAAATTCGCTAGCGGTTCTGGCAGCGGTTGAGGCGGTCGGCGGTGATCTGGCGGCGGCTGGTCTGGCGATGGCCGAACTCGGAGGAATGGCAGGTCGCGGTGCGCGGCATATAGTTTCTATTGGCGAGAAGACCGTGACGCTGATCGACGAGAGTTATAACGCCAATCCCGCTTCGATGGCCGTGACGATTGCTGAATTGGGCAACCACCGCGCTGGCCGCCGCATCGTGGTTCTCGGAGCTATGAAAGAGTTGGGCGACCGGAGCGACGAATATCACTTGGCACTTGCGGTCCCGCTTGCGCTAGCAAATGTCGATTTCACCATACTGGTCGGCAACGAGATGCAAATTCTCGCCACAAAGTTGAATGCAGGGGTTGAGGGGCCAGTGAATTTCGCGCATTGCACCAACGCAGGGGAGGCACTCGACCTTCTGCGGGACAATCTGCGCGATTCTGATACGGTATTGGTCAAGGGCTCAAACTCGATGGGCTTATCCTCCATTATCGCCGCGCTGGTGGGTGAGGGTAGCTAATGCTTTATTTACTGGCGGAGTATTTGGGTTTCCCCAGCGGGTTCAACCTCCTCCGCTATTTGAGTTTTCGGTCGGGTGCCGCTGTCGCGACTGCTTTGGTCATCGGACTGATTATCGGCCCGAAGTTTATCGGAATGCTGCGCATCAGGCAGGGCAAAGGCCAGCCGATCCGCAGCGACGGCCCGCAGTCGCATCTGGCCAAAGTTGGTACACCGACCATGGGCGGGTTGATGATCCTGATCGCGATTTCGGTGTCGATGCTGCTGTGGATGGATCTGGCAAATGTCTATGTCTGGGCCTGCCTGCTGGTTATGGCTGGTTTTGGCATCGTCGGCTTCATGGACGACTATGACAAGGTCAAGAAGCGCAGCCATAAGGGCGTTTCTGGTAAAGTGCGGCTGTTGTTGGAATTTGCCATTGCCGGTGTTGCCGTGTCGCTGATTGTATGGCAGTCCGGTGGCCAATTATATTTGCCATTCGTCAACGGGCCGGTTGCCGATCTTGGTTGGTGGTATGTGCCGTTTGGCGCGTTCGTGATTGTGGCGTTCGGCAATGCAGTCAACCTCACCGACGGACTCGATGGTCTGGCAACAATGCCGGTTATTATCGCTTCGGGCGCACTTATGCCGATAGTCTATATGGTCGGCAATGCCGTTTACGCCGAATATCTCGGCATACCTTTTTTGCTCGGCGTGGGTGATCTGGCGATGTTATGCGGCGCGATTGTTGGCGCAGGACTTGCCTTCCTGTGGTTTAACGCTCCGCCCGCCGCCGTATTCATGGGCGACACCGGCAGTTTGGCGCTGGGCGGCACATTGGGTGCTATCGCTGTCGTCGCGCATCATGAATTTGCCTTGGTAATCATCGGTGGTTTGTTCGTGGTTGAGGCGCTGTCGGTAATCATCCAGGTGTTCTGGTTCAAACGCACCGGCAGACGGATTTTCAGGATGGCGCCGATCCACCACCATTTTGAGCAGCTGGGCTGGTCGGAGCCCACCGTCGTCATTCGTTTCTGGATTGTCGCTTTCGTTTTGGCGCTTGCGGGGCTATCCACGCTCAAACTCAGATGATCACCAGCCCAGTCTTCGCCAACTGCAAATTCGCCCTTTTGGGCCTTGCGCGGTCTGGCCTTGCGGCCGCACAATCTTTACATGTTGGTGGCGCGCATGTCCTCGCCTGGGACCAGAACGAAGCTGCACGAAATCAGGCTGCGGAAATTGCTACGATAGCCGATCCGTTAGAGGCGGATCTGGCCGGTTATGACGGTATCGTGGTCTCGCCGGGGGTTCCGATCAATAGTCATCCGATTGCCGACAAAGCGCGCGAGAGCGGCGTGCCGTTGATCGGTGATATCGAACTGTTTTCCATGGCGCGCGCGAATTTACCCGCCCACCGTGTCATTGGTATCACCGGTACCAACGGCAAATCGACGACCACTGCCTTGGTTCACCACATATTGAAAAGTGCAGCGTTGCCGGTGCGGATGGCGGGAAATATCGGATTGCCGATCCTGTCTCAGGCTCCGTTACCCGCAGGCGGCGTCTATGTGCTTGAACTGTCGAGCTATCAGATCGACCTGACTCACAGCCTGGCTTGTGAAGCGGCGGCGCTCATTAACCTGTCTCCCGATCATCTCAATCGATACGATGGTTATGAAGGCTATGTCGCGTCGAAGGCGCGGTTGTTCGATATGCAAATGGCGAAGCAACATTCGGTTTTTGGTCAGGGCGATGCCGATACATTGCGGATATACGAAACGGTATTGGCCAAACGTGGCGCGGGCGTCGTACAATTGGCCGAAACGGCAAAACTTGAAGGCCAGCAGGATTGGCCCTCGTTACAAGGTCCGCACAATCTCCAAAACGTTGCGGTCGCAATTGCTCTGGTCGAGTCGCTGGGCATCAGGGAATCGCAGTGGCGGCCAGCGCTCAAGAGCTTCAGGGGTCTCGAACACCGCATGGAGATCGTCGCCGAACGGAACGGCGTCCTGTTCGTCAACGATAGCAAGGCAACTAACCCCGCATCGACTGCACCAGCGTTAGCCGCATATCCTCGCGTTCACTGGATTGTCGGCGGACTTCCTAAAGGCGAAGACCTGAACGAATGCGCGCCTAATTTCGGGCATGTGGTAAAAGCATACACAATCGGCGAGGCTGGTCCATTATTTGCCACGCTGCTCGAACCACATATGCCGGTTGAGCGCTGCGAGATGATGGGCAGCGCGGTCCACTCGGCGGCCTCGCAAGCGCTTCCCGGCGATGTTATTATGCTATCTCCCGCCTGTGCTTCTTTCGATCAGTTCAAGGATTTCGAAGCGCGCGGAGATGCCTTCAAGGCCATAGTAGAGGCGCTCTCATGAGCTCAAACGGCAACGATGTGCCGTGGGTGCTCGCCGCGAAGACCGGCAAAATCGGTTTCGCTAACCGGTTAGGTCGCGGTGACCGTTCACCCCTTGGTGTCTGGTTCTGGGAACTTGACCGGGTGCTGCTATCGTTGATGTTAGTACTGATCGCTATCGGATTGCTTTCCGTTGCGGCAGCATCACCCGCAGGAGCACAACGGCTTTCGACTTCGCAAACGCAGCTGCCAGCGCTTTATTTCTTTTACCGACAACTGGTGTGGATCATCATCGGCATCCCGATCATGTTGGTTGTCTCGATGTATCCCCGCGAGCAGGCTCGCCGTTTTGCGGTGGTCGGTTTTGGCATTTTTTTCGTCTTACTGGCGTTGGTTCCTCTGGTCGGTCGCGAAGTAAACGGGTCGCAACGATGGATTGGCGCTGGCTTCGCCGGACTGCAACCGTCCGAATTCCTCAAACCCTTTTTTGCGGTGACAATGGCTTGGGTTTTAAGCTGGCACCTGAAAGATCGGACTTTGCCGGTACGGGTCATTACTATGATCGGAACCGGGGTTGTGTGTGTTTTCCTGATGCTTCAGCCCGACCTAGGACAGACAATATTGGTCGCTGGCACATGGTTCGCGTTGATGATGGTCTCGGGGGTTCCGGCAGCAAGGCTTTGGGCGACGGTGATCGGCGGGCTAGGGGGACTCATTCTCGCCTATAATTTTTATCCCACGGCGACCCAGCGGATCGACGCGTGGATATTTGGCACTGAAGGCCTCACTCACGACAAGATGGCGTTGGCCACTCTTACTAGCGGTGGCCTTATTGGTGTTGGACCAGGTTTGGGGACGAGAAAATACTCATTGCCTGAAGGTCATACCGACTATATTTTTTCGGTAATTGGCGAAGAATTCGGGCTGCTGGCTTGCATGGTGATTGCGGTCATATTTTTTGCAATAATGGTCAGGGTCATCATTAGGCTGCTTGATGAAAAGGACCAGTTTGTCGTATTTGCAGTCACCGGTTTGGTCACTCAGTTTTGCGGGCAGGCTATGATCAATATGGCGGTGAACCTTGGCATTTTCCCGTCGAAAGGCATGACATTGCCATTCGTCAGCTACGGTGGATCATCCATCCTTGCGCTGTCGATTACCTGCGGTCTCATCTTGGCACTGACGAAGCGTAACCCGTATCTTGACCGGTCGAACTATATGGTGAAGGGACAGAGGCCATGACCATATCACGGCATTATGTCCTGGCCGCAGGCGGGACCGGCGGGCATTTGATTCCAGCGTTTGCTTTGGGGCAGGAACTGCTCAATCGGGGACATCACGTCGCGCTCGTAACCGACGAGCGCGGCACCAAAATTCCGGGTTGCCCCGACAGGATTGCAACGCATGTGTTGCCAGCCGGACGGATAACCAAAAATCCCTTAAGCTGGTTGCCGGGTGTAAAGGCGATTGCCGAGGGCAGGCAAATGGCTCGTCAGCTGTTCACCAGTTTTGCGCCAAGCGTTGTTGTAGGTTTTGGTGGCTATCCAGCATTTCCCGCACTTCTTGGTGCCTTTGCCGAGAAAATCCCGACGATCATCCATGAACAGAACGCGGTGCTTGGACGGGTAAACCGGTTCACCGCCCGGCAGGTTAATGCGATAGCGACGGCCTATCCGGACGTTTTGCGGCTGTCGCCGCGTTACACGGATAAGGTTCATCTCGTTGGCAATCCGGTTCGGGAGGAGGTGCTGGCTCTGCGCGATCAGCCTTATCCGCCGCTCGGCGAAGACGGTATTTTTCGTGTGCTGGTTACCGGCGGCAGTCAGGGTGCATCGGTGCTGTCCGATGTTGTGCCCGACGGGCTGGCTCGCTTGCCGCTTAATTTGCGGCGACGTTTGCAGGTAACCCAGCAATGCCGTGCTGAAGATATCGATGCGGTGCGCAAGACATATGCCGACCACCAGATACCGGCCGAGCTTGCGACTTATATGACGGATCTGCCTGAGCGGCTTGGTTGGTCGCATCTCGTAATCGCGCGGGCAGGGGCATCGACGATCGCCGAACTGACCTGTGCCGGACGACCGGCGATCTTAGTGCCGCTGCCGAGTGCTATGGATAACCATCAGATCTATAATGTGAAGGAAATGGTCGCCGCAGGCGGCGCGCGTTCGATTGCGCAAAGCGGTTTCGGACCGGTTGAACTGGCTAAGCAAATCCAGAAGATCGCACTTGAGCCCGGTGCGCTGGAAAACGCGGCGAAGGCTGCAAAAAGCTGCGGTAGGCCAAGCGCGGTTGCCGATCTGGCCGACCTAGTCGAATCCTTTGGTGCTGCTCCGATGATGAAAACTTTGAAGCCAAAAACTGAACCGGTCGAGAATTTTGGCGGTTCGCCAGCACTTGCCAAGGACGCAGCAGCATGAGGGGTGTTCCGACCGATATCGGCATCGTTCATTTCGTCGGCATCGGCGGCATTGGTATGTCAGGCATTGCCGAGGTGATGCACAATCTGGGTTATCAGGTGCAAGGTTCTGACATAGCCGACAGCTATGTGATCGACGGACTTCGCAAACTCGGCATCAAAGTGATGATCGGGCATAATGCCGACAATCTGGGCGATGCAGCGGTGGTTGTCACTTCGACCGCAGTAAAGAAGGGCAACCCCGAACGCGACGCTGCGCTCGAACGTCGGATACCGTTGGTGCGGCGCGCTGAAATGCTCGCCGAGCTAATGCGGCTGAAAAACACAGTGGCTGTGGCTGGCACGCACGGGAAGACGACTACGACTTCGCTTGTTGCGGCGATGCTCGA
>JANPAM010000502.1:0-4227 GCA_031429915.1 Sphingomonadales bacterium
GAATGGAAAGCGTGTGCAAGCGATGGGCGGAGCGAAGAACCACGGCATCGTGATGCCCGACGCTGATCTCGATCAGGTGGTAAACGATCTGGCAGGGGCTGCCTTTGGCTCGGCTGGCGAGCGTTGCATGGCGCTTCCGGTAGTTGTGCCGGTCGGCGATGACACTGCCGAGCGCCTCAAGGCCAAACTGATCCCGGCAATACAGGCGCTTCGGGTCGGGGTCTCGACGGATGCCGATGCGCATTATGGTCCGGTTGTTACGGCTCAGCATAAGGCAAAGGTCGAGGGCTGGATCCAGACCTGTGTCAACGAAGGCGCAGAGCTGGTGGTAGACGGTCGCGGGTTTGCGCTCCAGGGTCATGAAAAAGGCTTCTTCATCGGACCAACATTGTTCGACCATGTCACTACAGACATGGAAAGCTACAAAGAAGAAATCTTCGGTCCAGTGCTTCAAATCGTTCGCGCCCCCGACTTCGAAACCGCACTCAGGCTGCCAAGCGAGCATCAATATGGCAACGGCGTCGCGATCTTCACGCGCAACGGTCACGCTGCGCGCGAATTTGCGGCGCGAGTAAATGTCGGCATGGTCGGCATCAATGTGCCAATCCCGGTCCCGGTCGCCTATCACAGCTTTGGCGGATGGAAGCGAAGCGCATTTGGCGATACCAATCAGCACGGCATGGAAGGCGTGAAGTTCTGGACCAAGGTCAAAACAATTACCCAGCGCTGGCCCGATGGCGGTGTCGGCGATGCGGCCAACGCTTTCGTCATTCCGACAATGGGGTAAGCTCATGAAAATCGCATTCATCGGCTTGGGCAATATGGGCGGCGGAATGGCGGCCAACCTTGTGAAAGCCGGACATGGCGTCAACGCCTTTGACTTGGCCGAAGCAGCGTTGGCATTGGCTAGGGACAATGGCTGCGAAACCTTCGGTAACGTGCGTGAGGCGGTGGTCGGGGCAGACGCAGTCGTGTCGATGTTGCCCAACGGCAGTATTGTCGAAAGCGTCTATGAAAACGATGTCATCGGCCACGCGCCAACGTCAGCCATTCTGCTTGATTGTTCGACAATCGACGTGGCAACGGCTCGCAAGGTTGCAAGCAATGCCGGAGCAGCTGGCTATGCAGTGGTCGATGCGCCTGTGTCTGGCGGTATTGCTGCGGCTAATGGCGGCACGCTGACATTTATGGTTGGCGGCAGTATTGAAGCGTTCGCTTGCGCTGAGCCAATTCTTGCGGCAATGGGCAAGACGGTTATCCATGCAGGTGAAGCCGGAGCAGGGCAGGCGGCAAAGATTTGCAACAACATGCTGCTCGGCGCGTCGATGATTGCGACTGCGGAGGCCTTTGCGATGGCGAAGAAACTGGACCTCGATCTCCAGACATTTTATGACATCTCGTCGAAAGCTTCGGGTCAGAACTGGTCGATGACCAGCTATTGCCCAGTCCCCGGTGTCGGTCCGGTAACACCCGCCGACAATGATTATCAGGGCGGGTTTGCAACCGCGTTGATGCTAAAGGATTTGAAGCTGGCGATGGAGGCCGCCGCTGATGTCGGTGCTGACACCCCGATGGGTGCTCGAGCCGCTGCGCTATATCAGGCGTTTGCGGATAGCGGGTCGCAGGGTTTGGATTTTTCGGCGATTATCAAGACATTTGGCTGATTGCCCTGAATGGTTCCCCGGTAAGGATTCGAACCTCAATAGACAGAGTCAGAGTCTGCAGTCTTACCGTTAGACGACCGGGGAATGAGGCGCGCATATATGGCCGGGGTGGGGCGTGGTCAAGCCGCTTAACTCGGCGGGCTCGCTGGTAAAATGGCGATCCAATCAATAATCTTGAAGTTTTAACTACTCCGGCGTAACGTCGGATCAGGTACCGGCGGTATTCCCGCACCGGATAGAACATAAAAAGCGAGCTACGGCTATGGGCGACCAATTCGCACCATTGCCGCACAAGAGACGAGGCCGAAAGGGCAAAAGCCCATCTCGTCGCAAAAATGCGGCATCTGGCGCTGCAACCGAGCAGCGCACTTCGGCACAAGATGCCCCGTGTCTAAAAAATGCACGTCTCGAGACGGCGCCTATTGCCGAAACGCTGGATATACGCCGCAACTGGTTCGATCGCACTGCTTATGCAGCACTCGATCTTGGCACCAACAACTGCCGTTTGCTGATTGCCAAAGCGGGTAAAGACGGATTCACCGTGGTCGACGCCTTTTCGCGCGTAGTCCGGTTGGGTGAGGGCATGACTGCGACCGGGCGGATGAGTGATGAGGCGATGGATCGCGCGGTTGACGCTTTGGCTGTGTGCGCTGCCAAACTGAAAAAACGCAACGTCGTGCTGGCGCGCTCGGTCGCGACCGAAGCATGTCGTCAGGCGGTAAACGGTGCTCAGTTTATCGAACGCGTGCGGGTCGAAACCGGGATTATGCTCGATATCATTAGCCCGAAGGAAGAGGCGCGGTTGGCAGTGATGGGTTGCCACGCGCTGCTCGAAACAGGCAAAGGGCCAGCGCTGATATTCGACATCGGCGGCGGATCGACCGAACTGGTACTTGTATCAACCGATGGCATCGTGCCACATATCGTCGACTGGGTCAGCGTACCGTGGGGCGTCGTGTCGCTTACCGAGAGTGAGCGGCGCGACGACCAGGATATCGAAGCGCGAATGGCGACCTATGCGGCGATGCGAGCAAAGGTTTCGGCAAGCTTTGCCGATTTTGCCGCGCGCTTGCCTAAAGATAGCGGCGATCACCGGCTGCTCGGAACGTCGGGTACGGTCACGACGCTAGCGAGCGTATATTTAAAGCTTACCAATTATGACCGAAGCGCAGTCGACGGTCTTCATCTTCCGTCCGCTGCGATGCGCGAAGTTAGCCGGGAGCTCGCCAGCCGTTCGATTGCCGGACGTGCCGAATTCCCGACAATCGGCCACGACCGCGCCGATCTGGTGGTTGCTGGCTGTGCAATACTGGAGGCGATTCTCGATATCTGGCCGGGCGAACGGCTGGGCGTTGCTGATCGCGGCATTCGCGAAGGCATCCTGCGGGCATTAATGGCCAGCGATTCAAAACGGCGTAACCGAAATGGCTAAAACTCCATCATTATTCGGCGGCAAGGATTCAGGGCGGACGCTTGCCGGCAAGCAAAAGGTCAAGACTGCAAAACGGCGGACTGCGCAATCGACTCGCTGGCTCGAACGGCAGTTGAACGACCCCTATGTCAAACGCGCCCATGCCGACGGCTATCGAAGCCGCGCAGCGTATAAATTGATCGAGCTCGACGAAAAATTCCACATACTGGCTGGCAAGCGAGCCGTGCTTGATCTGGGCGTGGCACCTGGTGGGTGGGCGCAGGTGGTTCGACGGCAGGTGTCGAAGGCGGCGAATGTCGGTATCGACCTTCTTCCCGTCGAGCCGATTGAAGGCGTTACATTATTCGAGATGGACTTTATGGCGGACCATGCTCCAGCAGCGCTAATCGAAGCATTGGGCGGACAGCCTGACCTGATATTGTCGGACATGGCCGCCAATACCGTCGGGCATCAAAAAACCGACCATTTGCGAACAATGGGGCTGGTCGAAGCTGCGGTCGATTTTGCCGTCGAGGTTCTGAAACCCGGCGGCGATTTTGTGGCCAAGGTGTTTGCAGGCGGAACCGACCCGGCATTGCTGGCGATCCTCAAATCGAACTTTACCACGGTCAAGCACGCCAAACCTCCCGCGAGCCGTAAGGGTTCGGTTGAATGGTATGTAATCGCGCAAAAGAAAAAGGGCTGAAATCAGCCAATCCGCTCGCTAAGCCTCTTGGAGGCACTTCGCAGCGATGTAGTCAGGCTTTGGCTACCCGACTAGCCGAGCACTCGATTTCGGTCCTGTACGGTGTTTTAAAGCACGTTTTAGAACTCATTTGGTTATCTAACTAGCTCCTCGCTTTTGCGACAGCAGCTTTTAATGCGCCGTACCCGAGCGCACCTTCCAGTATCTGGTCACCGATTACGAAGGTCGGCGTGCCACCAAAACCGATCTGTTGCATCATCGCCAAATTGGCATCGACTTCTGCTGCGGCCTCGCTTGAGGCGGCGAATTTCTCGGCTGCTGGCAGGTTGAGTCCGGCCCGCACGGCGGCTGCCCTGATTGATGTCGCATCAGGGCGCCCGCCTGTAAACATGGCTTTGTGGAACGCAGCATGTTTGCCCTGCTTTGCCGCTGCCAGCGCCCATAAA
>JANPAM010000503.1:0-3178 GCA_031429915.1 Sphingomonadales bacterium
GAACTGCCTTGCCGTTGAGCGTGGTTTCGCGTCCGGCAGCGCCCATCCACCGTTCGCCGGCGATGCACTGGTCGATCACCCCTAGCATTGGCCAGCCATCTTCCAACAAAGCGATCAGCGTTCCGAATATCGGCCGACCGGCCATGAAGCTGACCGTGCCGTCGATCGGGTCGATGACCCAGCTCCGGCCCGATGTTCCTGTTTTCTCGCCATATTCCTCGCCGATTATGGCGTCATGGGGGCATTCGGTATCAAGTATAGCGCGGATCGCCGCCTCAGCCGCCCGGTCTGCCTCGGTAACAGGTGACGCGTCGGACTTGGCTTCGTAAGCAAACCCGGCGCGAAAAAACGGACGGATCGCGGCTCCCGCTGCATCGGCTAAACGGTCGGCGAGCGCGATATCTGCAGGGGTCATCAATCGAACAGGCTCGACACCGAACTCTCGTCGGCAATCCGGCGGATTGCTTCGCCGAGCAATGGCGCAATCGGCAAGTGCCGGATGTTGGGTGCGTCGTTTACGGCATCGGTGGCCTGAATCGAATCGGTAATAACCAGTTCCTTCAACACCGAATTGGTCACGCGGTCGGCGGCTTCACCGGACAACACGCCGTGGGTGCAGTAAGCGACAACCTGAGTCGCGCCGTTTTCCATCAGCGCAGCGGCGGCGTTGCAGAGTGTCCCGCCAGAATCGACCATATCGTCGTGGAGGATGCAAAATTTGCCTTTCACATTACCGATGATGTTCATTACCTCGGACACACCGGCCTTTTCGCGCCGTTTATCAACGATGGCCAAAGGCGCGTCGTCGAGCCGTTTCGCCAGTGCCCGCGCTCTTGCCACCCCGCCAACGTCGGGGGAGACGACCATCATCGGCTCACCGCCATAACGCGACAGGATGTCGGCGCTCATCACCGGTGCGCCGTAAAGATTGTCGGTCGGTATATCGAAAAAGCCTTGGATTTGCCCGGCATGAAGATCGACCGTCAGCACTCGGTCGGCCCCGGCGGCCGTAATCATATTGGCGACCAGCTTTGCCGAAATCGGCGTGCGCGGACCCGGTTTACGGTCTTGTCTGGCATAGCCAAAATAAGGAAGCACGGCAGTAATCCGCTTGGCTGAAGCCCGGCGGAGCGCATCGGTACAGATCAGAAGCTCCATCAGGTTGTCGTTCACCGGATAGCTGGTCGACTGGATTATAAACATATCCTCACCACGGACATTTTCGTGGATTTCGACAAAGATTTCATCATCGGCAAAGCGGCGGACGCTAACATCGGTAAGCGGGAGTTCCATGTAGCTGCTAATCGCTCGTGCTAGCGGTAGATTAGCGTTGCCCGAAATCAGTTTCATATGATGCTTCCCCGATTTGCGCAGCCCGTGATTCGTGACGCCGCTCTAGCCGCGCCGACCCGCGCTGACAATCATCTTGCTCCGTCCAAGGCGCGGGAATAGACAGCAATAATGACCGACCAACTGACAATAGCGATGGCGCAACTCAACCAGCGGGTTGGCGATCTGGCTGGCAATGCCAAAGCGATGCTTGAATGGCGGGCAAAGGCGCCGGGGGCTGACCTGATCGTTTATCCGGAACAGCAGCTAATCGGCTATCCTGCCGAGGATCTGGTGCTGAAACCCGCTTTTGCCGCGAGGGCGGCGGCGGCGCTGGCTGAACTCGCAAACGCAACCGCCGATGGTGGTCCGGCCATGCTGGTGGGTTCGATTTTTGTCGAGAATGGATTGCTTTATAACGGCATCGCTTTGCTCGACGGCGGTAGGATCGCGGCGGTCCGATACAAGCGCGAGCTGCCCAATTATGGCACGTTCGATGAAAAGCGGATATTTGCTTCGGGGCCGTTACCCGAACCGGTCGAGTTTCGCGGGGTAAAGCTCGGCGTTCCGATATGCGAGGATGGCTGGTTGCCCACGGTGTCGAAGCACCTTGCCAGCGCGGGCGCTGAACTGCTGATTTCGACTAACGGCAGCCCGTATGAAATCGACAAGGACCAAAGGCGGCTCGATCTTGTCTTTGCTTCGCGGGTTGAGGAAACCGGATTGCCTGTGCTGTTTCTCAATCGAGTCGGCGGGCAGGACGAACTGGTGTTTGACGGCTGCTCGTTTGTGCTCAACGCTGACGGCGAGGAGGTGCACCGGCTACCCGACTGGACCGAGGAGCTTCGGGTAACGCATTGGAAGCGAACCGTCAGCGGCTGGGTTTGCGATGCGGGAGAGCTGGCCAAGTGGGAAGATCATCCAGCTGATATTTACAGCGCGATGGTTTTGGCGTTGCGTGACTACGTCGACACCAACCGGTTTCCGGGCGTTGTGCTTGGGCTGTCTGGCGGCATCGATTCGGCGATTTGCGCGGCGATTGCCGCCGATGCACTCGGGCCTGATCGCGTGTGGTGCGTGATGCTGCCAAGCCGCTATACCAGTCAGTCGAGCCTCGACGATGCAGCGGAATGTGCGGCGATGATCGGCTGTAAACTCGATACTATCCCGATTTCGCCGGCGGTCGAGGCGTTTGACGTCATGCTGTCGGGCAGCTTTGCCGACCGCGAAGTCGATATCACCGAAGAGAATGTGCAGTCGCGGATCAGGGGTATGACGCTGATGGCGCTCAGCAACAAATTCGGACATATGCTGCTAACCACCGGCAACAAGAGCGAGATGAGCGTTGGTTATGCAACGATTTACGGCGATATGGCAGGTGGTTATAACCCGCTGAAAGACGCATATAAAATGACGGTGTTTGCCATTTCCGAGTGGCGCAACAAGCATAAACCCCGCATCGGCCTTGGCCACGACGGGCCGGTCATTCCTCAGCAGATTATCGCGAAACCACCAAGCGCCGAGCTTCGCCCCGACCAGAAAGATAGCGATTCGCTGCCTGATTATCCGGCGCTCGATAAGATGCTCCACGCGCTGGTCGAGGAGGAACTATCGGTCGACGAGGTCGTCGCGCGCGGTTTTGATCGCGCCGAAGTGACGCGGATCGAACGGCTGTTATACATAGCCGAATATAAACGTCGGCAAGCCCCCCCCGGGGTCAAACTCGGTACCCGCAATTTCGGACGTGACCGGCGATATCCGATTACCAATACGTTTCGGACTGCTTGAAACAAAATGGCCGGCGAAAGGTAATGTAAGCATCTGGCCTACATTTGGACATCAATTAAGG
>JANPAM010000504.1:0-5219 GCA_031429915.1 Sphingomonadales bacterium
TGACGAGTGGATCGAACTGGCATCGGTCGGGCCGGAACGCGAAAGCGCGATTCGTAATCTGACGATCACCAAACCTTTGCGCCGCACGATCATCATGGAAACGGGACCGATGCGGAAACCACTCGAGGCTCTTGGGCTATGTATCGACAATCTCATGGCGTCGTGGGGCATTGATGTTGAGAAGCACAAACTGCTGACGCAGCCCGTTAAACCTCTTACATCGCCGGGAAGATGGATCGTTTCGACCGACTATCCCGTAAATATGTTGTCTGCAGGACAGCCGGCAATAGTCGAATTTCGAATGAGCGTCGGCACAGATGGCAATCCGGCAAGCTGTCACATTCAATCGACCACCAGACCAAAGGAATTCGACGCCGCCGTTTGCGGTTCGTTAATGAAACGTGCTCGCTTTTCGCCAGCGCTAGACGCTGAAGCAAAGCCGCTTGCTTCCTTTTACCGCAATTCGGTGAGGTTTGCCCTTCCGAAATAACGCTGCTCAGTTCAGCGCTGCCCGATGTCAAAATCCGCTTAGAAAACTCGCTAGATTGGTGCCTAGCATGTCGACCGCATAGCCGCCTTCGGTCAGGACGACGGTGGGCAAACCTGCTCCCGATATATCCCTCCCCAGCACCGCGTAATCGGGCGTCTCCAGCTTAAAGTGCGATATCGGGTCGTCCGCATAGGTGTCCGAACCGAAGCTCACGATCAGCAGTCCGGGCGCGAACGCGGCAATGGCGTCTAGCGCCTTGGCCTGCGCGACGCGAAAGGCGTCCAGTCCAGTCCCCTGCGGCAATGGCAAGTTGAGCGTTGTCCCCGCGCCTTCACCCTCGCCGACTTCATCGGCATGACCCCAATAAAACGGATAGTCGGTCGCGGGGTCGGCATGGATCGAGGCGAAGAATACGTCGCCGCGCTCCCAGAAAATATCCTGCGTTCCGTTGCCGTGATGATAGTCGATGTCGAGAACCGCTACTCGCTCGACGCCCGCGTCGCGTGCTGCTTGCGCCGCGACCGCCGCCTGATTGATAAAGCAATAACCGCCGAGATAGTCCGCCCCGGCATGGTGCCCCGGTGGACGGCAAAGCCCGACCGCGAGCCTGTCCCCCGCCATCACCGCGTCGAGCGCGGACAGTGCCGACTGAGTGCTCCAATACGCCGAGCTCCAGCTGTCGGCAGTCAGCGGCGTCGAGATATCCATGCTGTAGCGCCCGGCAAGCGCGTCGATCCGCGATAGGTCGAGCGGCCTTCGCCCGACCACCGGCCAGATATAGCCGATAACATCGCCCGGTCGGCCCGCCTCACGCCATTTTCCATGCGCGGTCTTCAGGAAATCGACATAGCCTGCATCATGAACCGCGAGGATCGCCGCCTCGCCGTGATCCGCCGGTTGCTCCGCCCCGGTCATTCCAGCACAAAGCGATTCGGCGCGTGCGGGAGTCTCGGCGTAAGGGACAAACGCACCATTGTGCAGTTCCTGAGTCGGGGCATGGGCAAGTTGGCGTGGGTCGAAGAATATGCGCATTGGCAGACGGCTTTCTGTGGAATGAAGCAACGTGCATAGCGCTTGGTTGAACGCTTATCGAGTGCTGCTTGCGCAGGCTCGTCATATGCACGATGGGCGATAAATGACCACTGTCGATATCACCGCCACTCTCAATTATCACCTCCCCAAGTCCGTTGACGTTCTGCTCGCGGTCGAGGCTATTCCGATGGACGACCAGAAGCTGCTAACCGACCTGTTGAAGGTCAAGGGCGATTGCTCGCCGCTGACCACCATAGAGGGCATGGACGGTCTTGGGCGGCGGACATGGCTTCATGCGACGGGGCGGATCGACATTAGCTACACCGCGACCGCCGCGATTGACCGCGCGCCAACCAAAATCGCTGGGCTGGGCGTTGTGCCGCATGCCGATCTGCCGCCCGCCTATATCCAGTATCTGATGCCAAGCCGGTACTGCCCGTCGGACAAGCACGAGAACTTCGTCACAACGCGTTTCGACGGCCCGACCAAAGGCGACCAGATTTTGCAAATGGCGGAATGGATTTACGATAATATCGCGTATTCCCCAGGTTTTTCCGGCAGCAACTCAACCGCCACCGACACCTTCATCTCGCACCGGGGTGTATGCCGCGATTTTGCTCATCTGCTGATTGCCTTCGCCCGCGCCGCCGATGTGCCAGCGCGCATGGTTTCAGCCTACGGCCTAGGCGTTAACCCGCCCGATTTCCACGCCGTGGTCGAAGTTTACCTTGATGGCCGCTGGCACCTTGTCGACGCGACGCGCCTTGCCCCGGAAGAAAATCTGGTTCGCATAGCGGTTGGCCGCGATGCGACCGACATTAGCTTTATGACAATATTCGGGACGGCGAACATGATCTCGCAGTCGGTGAGGGTTGAATTGGCTTAAGGCATCAAATCTGCAGGCAACGTCGGCTCGCTCAAGATTTTCTCCATCCGCATCCAGCGCGTTTTTGCATTGGGATTGCCGCGTTCGATGTAGTCGCGCACCATATCCTTGCCCCAGCCGTAATTGATCACATAGCTGCGGTAATGGTCGGTAAAGGCAACCGATTGTTCGGCACGAGCGGGCGAAACCAACAAATACCGCCCGCTTAACTCAACCGCCTTTGCGCGCGTTATTTCTCCTTCGAGATACATCTTGGCAATCGTCAGCCGAGCGCCTGATAGCGCCTCTGTCATCTGCTGCATCTTCCAATAGGCCTCGGCTGTTTTCGGGTCGAGACCAGCCAACGGATATAGCACATCGCGTTCGAACTTTAGCCGCTCAGGTCCGGGGAAGGCCAAATCGATGCCGTAATTGGCGCTGCCTTCGGACAACACGCTGGTCGGGCTGTAGAGCGGGTTGACCTCATATTCCTTCCAGCCTTTCGCGCGCGCCAGCCGCTCTTCGACCATCAGGTTGAGAACGTGATGCCCGGGATAACCCTCATGGCACCCCAGATCGACCGCGCGGCTGATGCGGATGGGAAGGTCGGTGTTGATCTGGATCAGGCTTTTGTATCCGCCCTTGTAATAATTATAGCCGGACCATGGTTTGCCGGTGACGAATTCCATCGAAAAGGTCTCGCCATCGGGTAGCGTGATGTGCTGCGCGGTACGCCGTTTACATTCGGCAATAGCGGCGTCGAACACCGGCGTCAGCCGCTCTTTCGGAATCACATAGCGTTCGTTGAAGGCGTCGACCCGTGCGGACAGCGGACCATTGCCGGGGATAAGCGTATCGAGTTTGGCAAGGATGGGATCATAAAAGCCAAGCGGCTTGAGATCGGGAACGGTCGCAAACTGCCCCTTGGCCTCGTCGCCAAAACTGAACTTGACCTCAAGCATTTGCAAACGCGTTTCGGCAGCGACCAGCATGCCGCGCAACGCTGTGGCTCGCCGCTGGTCGGCGGTTGCCGACACGACTGGCAAGATTTCACGGTCCAGACGCTCGATTAGCACACGGGATTGCGCAATCAAATCAGCCTTGCTGCGCGGAGCCGCCTTCGCCTCCTCCAGCAGTTTCGCCGGGCCGTAATAGGCATCGACATATTCGGCCTCGTGGGTTCCGGCCTCAAGCGTCATGCGAATGTAGTCGGCTGCAACCAAGTCCAACGCCGGCATCGCGGCCGGGGCAACCGGCGTCCCCACATTCGCGCCGACGGTATCGGTCGAGGTGATCGCGCATCCGGCAAGGCACATCGCTAATCCACCAGCCAACAAAGCACCCTTAAATGTCATCATGTCTCTCCAATTTACTTGAGCTCGGTGCCATTCTCAAAACCAGCCAGCCAGCCAATGCCGATGCCAACGACCCAATCAACACCCCGACCTTCACCGCATCACCCTGCGAAGAGTCGGTGAAGGCAAGTCCGCCGATAAACAGACTCATTGTAAAACCGATCCCGCACAGCAATGCCACGCCGTAGATCTGGGTCCAGCTTGCGCCTTTGGGACGCTGGGCAATACCAAACTTCGCGGCGGCCCACACGGTTCCAAATATACCGAGTTGCTTTCCCACAAAAAGACCCAGCATTATTCCCAGCGGCAGCGGTTGGGCGACATCGGCTAAGCCGACGCCCGCGAACGAAACCCCGGCATTGGCAAATCCAAAAAGCGGAACAATCAGGAACGCGACCGGCTTGGTCAGCAAATGCTCAAGCCGGTGAAGCGTCGAATCCTCCGCATCAGGTTCGCCGGGCGTTCTTCGGAAAGGGATGGCAAATGCCGCCATCACCCCAGCGATGGTGGCATGCACCCCCGACAACAACGTCGCATACCAGAGCAGAGCGGCCAAAATTAGATAGGGCCACAGCGCAATCACCCTTGACCGGTTCAGCATTATCATCACCAGCCAGATAAGTGCAGCCGCTAGGATCGCCGCAAGGTTGAGTTCGGCGGTGTAGAAAAAGGCAATGATTGCGACCGCACCCATATCGTCGACAATGGCAACCGTCGTCAGGAACAGTTTTAGCGATGCGGGCGCGCGGCTGCCCAACAACGCCAGCACCCCGATGGCAAAAGCAATATCGGTCGCCGCCGGTATGGCCCATCCCCGAACTAACGCGGGATCATCACCGGCAACGCCTAAATAAATGGCTGCGGGCACAACCATCCCTGCCGCTGCGGCCATGATCGGTAACCGCCTATCGGCCCAGGTCGACAAGTGCCCGTCGACAAATTCGCGTTTGATTTCCAGACCGACCAAAAGAAAGAAAATCGCCATCAACCCGTCGTTGATCCAGAGATGGACCGTCATCGGTCCGAGTTTTGGCGACAATGTTGGCCCGGACACTGCGTGAACGAAATGGAAATAGTCAGTCGACAATTGGGAGTTGGCTATAATCAACGCTAGCGCGGCGGCCGCCATTAACAATATTCCGCCTGCGGCTTCGCTGGCAAGAAACTCCCGCAGGTTCGAGCGAGGTTGTGCGCGATTACTGCGTTCTGTCATCATGCGATTCTATGATCCCGGCCGGTGGCGTTGACAAGCTAATCCAAAATCATTGAGCATAATTCTTGCGTTGCAGCTTTTGCATGCGCTATCACAAGTTGTCGGGGGACGTAATTGTGTGTAACTTTGTATCAGTCGGGCGCGCCGCCCAGCAACAATTTTTAAGATGAGGGATGGTGAGCGAACCCAACTGACTGAAGGTCAGAAAGCGTGTCTGCGGCTTGTCGACGATCACCACACCTCCAAAGAAATTGCGCGGATTTT
>JANPAM010000505.1:0-3684 GCA_031429915.1 Sphingomonadales bacterium
TTTTGCACCAGATCATGAAAGCCAATCGTTCAACTTAGATCAACAATAACAAACGAACTCATGCCGCGCGGATGGATGCCGCCATGCGTTAGCAACGTTGCGGCCTCATCCGGATGGATACCACCGTGAGTGAGCAGTTTATTCGTCCGGTCGGGATGAATGCCACCGTGCGTTTTGAGACCGATCGAGCTCTCCGGTGCTTCGTCATGATCGTGGCCGTGGTCATCATCTTGTTGAGAATTATAATGCTCAATCAGGCCATGAACCGGTTCGTAACGATGATCGTCAAATGTCCATGGAGGGGCGCCAAAATACTGGTCGATGAGGTTCAGGTAAAATGGAATTTTAAACGCTGTACCGTGAGCGCTATGCTTTATTTTTTGCGCAACGGGGTCCTTTTCAGCAGCCGGCGTGTCGAATTCGAAGGATATGACTACATCACTCTGATCACCGGCTGGAATCGCGGGCAGCAGGCTGAGTTTGCCATTCTCATTTTTCCATACCTGAATAGTGTGGATTAACGCCCCGGCTTTGCCGATAGGAACGATTGGTGTTTCGCCTTGTGCAAATTCGGTTCCAGACCACTGTTCCAGCGCAAGATAATATCGGTTGCATCCAGCTTCGGCAACGATGTCGAGCGGTCCGTCGAACTGTCCGCCCGGTTTGCCTAGCCGTGTCGGTCGTTTGCCAGCCGAGCGCAGTCGGGTCGCATTTTCCAGATACACCGCGATGGCGTTGGCATCGGGAAACTGCCCATAATTTGTGTAGCCAGCGAAGTCCCTATCGGCACCGGTCACCAAATTGCCAACTTCGAACAAAATATGCTTTGTAACCATCACTATTCCTCCTGTTGATAGGCTTTGAGACGATCACGGTATCGAAGCCATAAGGCATTTTCGCTTTCGCGGGCCAAAAGTTTTCGGTTTAGCTGTGATGCCTTTTCGATAAATGCTGCACGCTCCACGCGCTTAGCGGGATCGTCGGTTTTGTCGGCGAGCCGGACATAGATCTGCATTTCCTGCTCGCGCCAAAGCAGATTGTCGGCGTCGATCAATTCCAATTGCCTGATAAGGGTTAAAGCGCGTTTGCTGGCTTGAGCGGCACTTTCGCGGTCTCCGGCGGCAGTCCAAGCGTCGTCAAGCCAGGCAAGATGAAAAATCATGTCGTAAATCGGACCTGGTTCACCTGGTTTTGCGGCAATCAGACGTTCATTAAGAGCAACGGCTCGCTGGCAATGCGACAAGGCCGCCGTCGCCGCGCGCTTTGTTTCCAGCGAAACCGCGCAGATATTGCCGTTCACATAGGCTGCGAGTTGGAGCCAGTCGGGCTTTGCCACAGTTGTTTTCAACAGGGGTTCCAACAAGGCGCTTGCGGCATTGAATCCTGAAAAGGCTGTGTCGGGTTTTTCCCTGCTATGAGCAAGCAAGGCAAGCCGGTTTTCACTCTGAGCGTGGGCAAAAATGCGGTCAGTGTTTCGGGGAGCACGCTTTAGCAAAGCCCCGGTAACCCGGTGAAGCTCAGCATATTTCTTTTCAGCGGCGTTAAAGTTCCCTCGCTTTTCGTCGTCCTCACCCATCGCCTCGATGATCCGGCTTCTTTGCAGCAAGCTGTCAGGGGCGAGGATCGCAAGATTGCCCTGCTTTTGATAATATTGCATCGCCCGGCGATTAACGCCTTCCATGATTTCAATCTTGCCGACGCCCTCCAGTTTTTCGCGCAGATCGGTCAGCATATACTCGACCAGCCCTTCGGCTTCGACGCGTTGCCGCGCTGCTTCGTTACGGGCCTGGAGGGCGAGGGTTGTCATTACACCCATCACTAGCATCGCCGCGAGCGCACCGACCGTGATGGCGGTCACGCGGCGGATTCGGCGTTGCGCGTCGCGCTGGATCAGCGCATCTAGCGGGACGCCTGCAATGCCAGCGACAACTTTCAGGAAACCCAATTGCGGCCCGTCGCCTTTGGGCCTGAAGTCAGCCGCCAGCGGTTCAAGCCCGCCGGTGGTGAGGGCTGCCGGGAACGACGTCAATGGCTCGCCCGAAAATATAGCGGCCAATATCGGTCGGTCAGGATGCACTTCGCGGAACAGTTCGATCTCGGCAGCGACCCAGGGTGATGCGGCCGCGTCGGGCGAGCAGATCACAATCAATGAATCGGCCTGAGCAATGGCATTGCGGATTGCTGAAGTTAGGCTGGATGCGGCGGCAAGATCCTCGCGGTCGCGGAAAATCGCACCAAGCAATCGACCTTGCCCGCGCGTGTCGGCGATGCGCTTGGGTAACCGGTACCGTTCGAGTTTGCGCTGGAGTTTTGAAGCCGCAACGGCGTCGACATGGCTGTAGCTGATAAATGCAGCGAACCGGCGGTCATCCGCTGGCTGTTTGACAGAAATATCGCCCGACGCCCCCATTGCACCCTCCCACCAGAGTGATGCGATACGGTTTACACGATATTAGATGTGGTTAAACCGATAGTTTATTCGCAACGGTGCCAACATATTCGCTCAGGTTTGCGCTCTCGGCATCGGTGAAGCGCAACCCGAGTTTGCTCCTCCGCCACAATATGTCCTCCGCTGACTGGGCCCATTCGGTGTTTATCAAATAATCGACCTCGGCTTGGTAGAGGCCGTGGCCGAAATCCTTACCAAGATCGGCGGTTGACCGTGCGTCGGCCAGCCAGACCCGAGCTCTGGTTCCGTAGCTTCTGACCAATCGGGAAATGACCGCGTCGCCGAGAAACCGATATTCCGCCAAAAGCGCGGCTGCCAGTTCGGGCACGCCGTCCATTGCGAAGTCCCCGCCTGGCAGGGGCCGCGAAGCAGTCCAGCCTTTGCCAGCGAGCATTGGCAAATGTCCCGACAGTTCGGCCACAGCGCTTTCGGCCAAATGGCGGTAAGTGGTGATCTTGCCGCCAAAGACCGACAACACCGGGGTACCGCCGTGCTCGTCACAATCGGTTTCGAAATGATAGCCGCGCGATGCAGTTTCGGGCTTGCCAGAGCCGTCATCGACCAGCGGCCGCACCCCGGCATAGCTGTAAACTACGTCGGCGGGGGCAAGCTGCTGTTTGAAATAGGCCGATGCAGACTCGCAGATATACGCAATTTCTTCTGGCGTTGCGGTGATGTTATCAAGCGGACCTTCATGGTCGGCATCGGTGGTGCCAATCAGTGTGAAATCATCCTCATACGGTATCGCGAAGAATATCCGTCCGTCGGCATTCTGGCAGAAATAGGCTTGGGGGGTATCGAACATTTTGGGCACGACGATATGCGATCCGCGCACCAACCGGATTCGTTCGCCGCTACCACTTTGATGGCCAGCCGAACGCGCGAGCAATTCGAGCACGGCTGGACCAGCGGCGTTCGCAATGGCGCGCGCCTTGATGCTGCCTTGCCCGGCGATGTCGATATGCCAGACACCGTCTTTGCGTTCGAAATGCGTGACTTCGGCGCGGGTCCGGATGTCGGCGTTATGCTCCGCCGCATCGAGCGCATTCAGTACAACAAGCCGCGCATCGTCGACCCAGCAATCGGAATATTCAAAGCCGCTTGTGAATGACGTAAGCAGCGGTGCCCCCGCTGGTTCGGTTTTCAGATCGATGCTTCGAGTCGCGGGAAGGCGTTTTCTCCCCCCGATATGGTCGTAAAGAAACAGCCCGAGCCGAACGAGCCAACTCGGGCGA
>JANPAM010000506.1:0-2459 GCA_031429915.1 Sphingomonadales bacterium
GACGAACTTGCTGGCATACGCTGGATAGTTTGAAACCGACTTGTTGCCGGCATTGTCAAAGGGCTTGACGAAAGTTGAGCTTCCCCCACTAGTCAATTGACCGCGACCACCCGAGCGACGATCGCCAGTAATTTGCGTAACCGTATATGTTTCACGTTCACCAAGATTGGGGTCATTTGCGTCAGAGATTGGTCCAATATGGCGTAACGCAATTGATTGATTAACGCCGCCGACATTTACAGTAATGCCCTTAGGACCGCTAAGCTGATTTGAAAACTTGAACTGGTAAGTGAAATCTTCTCTGGCGTCACCGTTGCTGTCGACGTGGATTTCATAAACGGCATCGGGATCCATGGTGTAGTAATTTGGTCCGTCACCAGGGTTCTCGCCCGGCTGAAAGTTGGAAATGATTGTGACAAAGTCCTGACGGCCTGGTTCGTAGCTCCGAAATGCATAAACGTCGGTGTTGTCGACTTTAGGAATTTCTGTGATTCCGGGAGCTTCACGGTGGCTCGACGCAATGACCGAAGAGTTGGCACTCACTGCCACCGCAATGGCAGTGCTCAATATTAAAAATTTGCTCAGCTTCACGTAACTTCTCCTCGAGGTTGGCTCCCTTTAGCCCATATCGAAACCAATCGGTCGCGGCATGTTATTGCAGCTACGGATAAACTGACGTTATGGATGCATTTTTAACAACAACTCATCCTAAAAGTTCCGTCGGTTCAACGCAAATGAACAGGTTGTTCAGAATGGGGTGGACGGAATGTTTTCCGCGAAAAGATCCTCCCATGTCCATGAGTCTTTCTCGTCCGTTATGATATCAACAGGAGGTTCGACCAGTTGCTGCCACGTCCATTCACCGGAACCAAAGGCGAGGAAGGTAGTGTAACCGCCTTCGGGAATTGCAATCAGCCGCGGACCAGTAACCGGCGTTGCCAAACAGTCTGGTGGCAGGCTCTCAAGGATCAATAGCACACGGCTACGCACTTCGGCCAAGGGAGCCTCGTCGGCCGCTGCAACCGGGCTCCATTCGGCATTCCACATCACAATGGCTTCAGATACCGATCGATCCGATGGCAAAACGCGGTCGATTGCCAACGGCACGATAGGATCGCTGATTAGTTGAGCCGTCACCTGCTCCAATGCCGAACACACTTCGCCATCGGGATCACCTTCTTCACCCTGCTGCTCGGCGTGAACCTCCGCCGGGCTCGAGATGATAGCAATTTCTTCTGCAGGGACGATCGGCTCGGGTATTACGATTGCTGGTGGACTGGACGCCGCAGCAACGGAAAATACCGACAGCGTACCTTGTTTCTGTTTCTGCGGAACCACGTATTTCGACAGGACGAGCAGAATGATTATGAAAACATGAATCGCCACAATGCCAATAAAAATTGCCGCCCGCCGTGCAATCGGTTCCTGAGCAGGACCAAAGCCGACAGACGAAGGAGATATTTTCATTACGCTTGGAGCCTTGGCAAAATCGGACGGCTAAATTTGCCGCGTAAACACAATGATCGACCAATACGGCCCAGCGCATTTACACCAATAAACGAGACTCGGGATCCGGGCATTTGTTCCATCCGTGCTAGAAACGAAAAATGTGCCTCAACAGATGCACTACACTCTGCGAAGGGTATCGCCTGGCCTAACAACGATTAGCATCCGTAATGGACGCGATTGCTTTTCCGCGTGAATTCCACAGATGCTACGCGCTGCTAAACGGCAACCCACCCCGTGACATTGAGCCGGTCGCACCTCTGGAAAGCTTACCGCGCCGTTAACCGCACTCCGTTACCGAAGTTTGACCTTAACCGATTAGATCGGTCCGGCGATGAGTGTCGCTTTGGTTGGAGATCGTATCATGTCGATTAAACATATAGTGCCGACAGTCGTCGCGTTAGTAATAGCGGGCAATGTATCCGCTGTTGCTCCTGGCGTCGATGTAAATTCGGGCCAGTACAGCATTTCAATTTCGGGCTTTGTGCCAGTAGTATGCCGCGCGAGCGTTGGGGCAAGCTTAGTGACGAGCACGCGTTCAACCGTCAATTTGGGCGGCTTAAACGAATTTTGCAACAGCCCCAACGGCTATGAAGTCTTTGCCGACTACGCTCCAGGGCTGTCTGCTGCGACGTTGATGGTTGACGGACAAAAGGTCAATTTATCAAACGACGGTTCAACCCGTATCAGCAAGTCGAACACCGCAGCAATCGCCAGCCGTTCGCTCGAGCTTGACTTGACGAAGGTTCAAAATGCCAACGGCGCGATTTCGTTCCGTATCGTACCGATGTAATCAAAACAGGCGGCAGGCAAATGCCACGCCGCCCGATTGATGCGGTGGGATGTGCTTTGCCCGTTAGGGGCAAGCGGAGCCAGGCGTGAGTGCTGCTTGAGGCGTTACCGTCACATTGAGAAAATCAGTGTATGCTGAGGCGGGCGTTTTAATGTTTCCA
>JANPAM010000507.1:0-2080 GCA_031429915.1 Sphingomonadales bacterium
GAGCGGGTTAGAGCCTCGCGCCATCACCGTCAACGCGCCAAGTTCATCTTCGCCAGCGGATGCCGCTTGTTGACTAGCTCGACTAACCGGCTGGCATCGACATGCGTGTAAATTTGCGTGGTGGCAATATCTGCGTGGCCGAGCATTGCCTGCAAAGCGCGTAAATTGGCACCGCCCGCTAGCAGATGCGTGGCAAATGCGTGGCGCAGCACATGCGGGCTGACCCTGGCAGGATCGATGCCGGATTCGGCGGCCAGTTCCTTGATGATTTGAAACAGCCGTATTCTGCTGATATGATTAACCCTCGACGGGAACAAGTACCGTGATGCTTGCGGGATGAGGGCCTGCCAGCCAGCAACCGCGTGCCGTGCTCGATCCGATATCGGTACCAGCCGTTCCTTCGATCCTTTACCGATGAGGATGATATACGGCCGGTCGGCAACCACCGACGTTCGCGGCAATGCCACCAGTTCGGTTGCGCGCAAACCCGAGCCGTAAAGCAACTCGACAAGCGCCGAGAGCCGATAATCATTAGCAGATGGGTGCACCTTTGTCAGTCTTGCCTGAATGCTGGCAAATAGCAAATCGACCTCTTGCACAGCGAGTATCTTCGGCAGGCTTCTAGCCTGAACTGGCTTTGGCAATGACGCCGACAGGTTATCGGCGCGGAGCCCTTCTTCGTGGAGAAAGCTGAAAAAACCGCGCAGCGCCGACGCTTTTCGAGCGACTGAGCTATTGGCAAGCGAACCCCATTGACTGGCAAGCTGGGCCAACGAAGCGGCGTCCGCTTCGCCCAGCAACCCGCCCAGCACTTTCGACGCCGCTCTCAAGTCGCTCCGATAAGCAATCAGCGTGTTGCCAGCGACGCCCCGTTCCGCCGCCATCATTTCCAGAAACCGGTCAATCAGTCCGGCATCAGCCGATCCCGCAAGACTGTCCGCACTCATGCGGTGGTCAAAGCCGGTCAGCCAAATGTCACCGCTTCGGCGGCAATCATCCGTGCCTCCGGTTCCAACCCGACGGCCCGCA
The DNA here is from genome assembly GCA_031429915.1 of Sphingomonadales bacterium. GTDB lineage: Bacteria > Pseudomonadota > Alphaproteobacteria > Sphingomonadales > Sphingomonadaceae > Sphingorhabdus_B. Next base: position 1,030 of record JANPAM010000507.1, read on the forward strand.
GCGATTTGACGATATGGTAAAGGTGATGGGCCGGAACACGAGTCCAGTCATTGGCCTGTAAACCGCCCAAGGCCAGCAATGCGACAGTCCCGCTTTCGCCCCGAGCCGCAGCTGCAGTAATTGCTCGTGTCCATTCGGACTGGCGTGAGATATTGACGCCAAGGTCGCCGCCGAAATCGGCTCGCGCGCTTGCGTTGACTCGACCAAGACCTGCGAGTCCGGCAAGCAAAAGTGCTGACTTGTGACCGTTCTGGCCGTTGTCGTTGCCGTAAAAGTCATCAAGCGCACCATAACCTGTTTGCGCGGCGCCGGGGGCACCGACTGCCAGCAAGGCCCAGCCAAGCGTACCCTCGTCGACAACATTGGCCCATGCCGCCGCTGAGCGATCAAAACCGGCAGTCATCATCGACGCAATTAGCTGGTCGGTAGCAGCGGAATGGTTTGCCGACGGCGCGATCAACGCCGCCGCTCGCGCAGTAAGCACCAGCATTGCATGGGCATCGGCACCTGCCTTGGCACCACTCCACAACCCGACCATAGCTGCAACCCGTTTGTCGTCGCCAGCAGCCACATACGAGTTTGCCAGCATCTCTGCGCGCGTCTTTGCGGCATCGGATGCATCGCTGTTATCGGCAACCTGCGCATAGAGGTCGACCAAGTGACCATTTGACAATACACCTAACGCAGCGGCAGCAGGCGCGGAATTGATTCTGACCGCCGGTCCGAACATTGGCAATTGCGCGCGCCAGCCGGCCATCTGGCGGCCTGCGTCGTCAAAAATTCGTTCGGGCGGCAGGACGCCGGTCGCTGCCGATAGTCCGAACCGCCAGCTATTCATGCCGGTCACATTCTCCCATTCGATCTTGACCGAGCGGCGACCGTTGATCCCTGCCCCGACGGCTTTTTCGGTCAGGAGGTAATCGATGCCTTTCATCCAGCCCTGATACCGGCTTTGGTTCAAAAATGCTGTCGCGTTACCCTGATCGCCGGCCAGTGAGGCACAAATCGAACGCGACATCTTCCAATTGGCGTCGCCCGTCATCCGGATTCC
>JANPAM010000508.1:0-1541 GCA_031429915.1 Sphingomonadales bacterium
ATTGCTAAAAACAGTTGGCGCGGGGCGGTTACTGTTGCGACGGGGGTGACGTGGCCAGCACCCATTTCGCTGACCATCACCGCGTTGCCGACAGAGATTTTTGCTTTCTCGGCGCGGTCGGAAAATACGAAGTTCAGCGCGAGCGACTTCGTGCCGATCACTGCCGGATCGAGCCGCGTTGCGACCGAATCGAGCAGCAAGGCCGTCGGAATCGCGCCGATCGTATCGACACTCTGGACCGCTGCGCCCGGTTTGACCCCCATGCGCAAGTCGCGCGCGCCCGACAGGTACATATTGCGCCACGTCGATGCCTCAGCCTGATAGCCGAGTTGTTCGTAACTGTCCGCGAGCAGCGCGCGACCCGCTTTGTTCGCAGGCTCGGCAAACACCAGCTGGTTCAGCACATCCGCCGACCAGCGGTAATCGCCATCGGCCATTGCTTTCTTGGCAACGACCAACACCTTCGCGGCCCCGCCCATCGCGGCCACATATTTCTTCGCACGCACCTCGGCAGGCCACGGGTTCAGATTGGCAGGAACCGCGTCATACCAGCCGAGATACCGCTGATACACCGCTTTCGAATTGTGGCTGTAGGTTCCGTAATAGCCCTTGTTAAACCACTGCCCCGATATCGCGGGCGGCGGTTTGATTGCCTCGGCAATCTCCGCCTGAGTAAGCCCCTTGTTCATCATCCGCACGCTCTGGTCGTGCAGATATTTATAGTTATCGCGCTGGGCTCCGAGGAACGAACGCACCTCTTCTTTGCCGAAACGCGGCCAGCAATGGCTTGCAGCAAAGCTCTCGGTGCGGTCGCCGTAGAGTGCAATCGCTTCGGTCAGATAGCCAGCCCACGCATGGGCATCTCGCACCTTTGCGCCGCGCGGGGTCAGGATATTGTGCAGCGAACAGGTTGCCAGCTCGCCAACCAGCAACGTTTTGGCTTCGGCAAACATCACATTCATTTCGGCTGGCGCTTCGGTTTCGGGGACCATCTGGAATTCAAGCGCGACGCCGTCGACGACATGCTTCTCGCCGGTTTGGCTGATGCTCAGCGTGGGCGCGATCAAAGTGATTTCACCTGCCGGAATGGCGCTGCCGATGCCGCTGCCCATCTGTCCGGTCGGCCCCGGAGTCAATGATCCGCCGAACTGGTAGTTCACCCGCCGCCCCATCGCGGGGCCAGCCATCACGCTTTCCGAACTGGTTTCCTCGATAAATTTATCGGGCGCGATAATCGCGACCTTGCCCACCTTCACATCGTCCTGCGACACAACGCCGCGAATGCCGCCATAATGGTCGCCGTGGCTATGGGTATAGATCACCGCAGTAACCGGACGCGGCCCGAGCGTCGCATTGACTAACTCCATCGCCGCCGCCGCCGTTTCGCGGTTGGTCAGCGGATCGACCAATATCCAGCCGGTCTTCCCCCGGATCACCGTCATGTTCGAGATATCGAAGCCGCGCACCTGCCACATGCCATCGGCCAGTGAAAACAGCCCGTGCTTGCGCAGGATCGACTGGTGCCGCCACAGGCTTGGGTT